>JASEHK010000040.1 GCA_030018875.1 Endomicrobiia bacterium
CTGATTTTAAGATGAGGCCGGTCTTGCCCCGCCTCCGGCGGGATCCCGCCAAAGGCGGGAAAAACCGATGTGCGCCTTGTGCGTACCGCGAGTTCGAATCTCGCCCTCTCCGCACGTTTTAAGAATTGAATATATATCCGGAGGAAAAATGAGCAAAAGCAAAAGAACCAGAAAGCGTCACACCTTCAAACTCCGCCGACGCCGCCGTATAGACAGAAAAAAAGCGGCCCGCAAAAAGAAATAGCCGCGTCCACGCTCCGTCCTTGACGGACAGGCAAAACAATATTATGACGGTATCACAAATGATACCACCGGTGTTATAGTGGCTGCCTCCGCCGCCGGATTAAAGTCTATATCACCCTTGATGTAGGCGAAGAAGTTCCTGAGGTATTGTATCGCAAGGGGATTGGAAATCTTCGCTCGCGACGGCTTGTCCGACGATACCTCGACTTTTAGTTTACCCTCCGAATATTCGGCCGATAGTCTCAAGACGGAACCCGCCTGAGCCGAATCAACCACCTCCGAGAGCACGATGTCTATGGTTTCGGCTATCATTATAGAGTCTCCGTAAAGCACGCCGTCTCCCGCCTGAGCCTCGACGCGAATACCTTTGGCCTGAGCCTTGTCCGCGCACCTGGCACAGGCTTTTTGAAGGATATCGTCTATATCCACGGAGTCCTTCGCCGGCCTTAATCTTCCCGTTGCGTACTCCACGCTTTTTTCGACTAACCTGAGATTGTGCCACATCTTTTCGGCAAGGTTCTGGGCATTTAAGAGATTTTCATATTGCCTCGAGTTTAGGTCTCCGGCAATCGCGACTACGCTCATGGATTCCATAAGATTTCTGACGGGCTGTCTGACGTATTTTACGGCCGCCTCGGCCAGCGCCGCCTGAGAAGCGAAGAAGCCCCGCTCGCGGCAGGTGTCCGAAAACACGAATACGGTTCCGCCGTCTATCTTGGTGAACTTGGCGTTGCATCTTATCGGTGGCGGCGGCGATTTGCGATTGTACGACGGAGCGATATATGTTACCTCCTCCGTGGCGTCATAAGGGACATCCGCGAATCTTGAATATGCCGGGCCATTTTTGGCGTTTAACAGGTGGGGAAAAAGTATCTGTTCGACTGATTTGCCCTCGATCATCCCTTCTTCCATGCGCATCATCGAAAGAGCGATTTTGTTGAAGTTGACTATCCGTCCCGCGTCGTCGAGGAAAAGCACGCCTATTGATAATGACTCCAATATATTCCAGAGTTTTGCTCGCTCGCGGTTTATTTCAGCGACGTGTTCGTGGGCCTCGAAGGCCGAAACGATGGGCAGAGACACCGCCCGTAAGAAGGCCACATCGTCTTCGTTGAATTTATCTTCTCCCGACGTAAAAAGGACCATCGAGCCGAATACTCTGGCCTCTTTGACGAGAGGAAGCGCGATGGCGCTTGTAAGACCGTATTTCTCGACGGTTTTGCGGAAGTATGCGGTGGCGAGAAGCGGATCGAGGAGGGGGTTTTCAACTAAGATGGGCGAGCGCTGGAGTATGCAGTTTGCGGCCAGGCCCGGAACGCCTTCGGACACGCTCTGACTGGCGAATGCCTCTATGTCATCGGTTTCCATACCCTGCCATAAAACTATCGAGACACGTTTTGCGTTGTCGTCGTACTTAAATACGCTGCCCGTTGCGGCGCCCATCAAAGACATTATCTTGGCCAGGGTCACCGCTACGAAACTTTGATACGGCAACGCCGCCGAATAGACGGCCAGTTCGCCCAGAGTCTCAATAGCCAGAGAGTCGCGCGCTATTTTGGCTACGGAGTCCTTCTTGGCGCTACTCAGGTGTTCGACGTATTTCCGGCGATGTCCGACTTTGTCCCCTTTCACCTGTTTCGTGCTCCCCGCCGCGCAAGATACTGTTCCTTTTTACAGAAACCCCCCCTGTGGGCGACACCTACTTGTAGCACAAAAAAGTGAGATGTTCAAGGTTTTTTTTTAGTGTGAAAATAATCACGGACCGACTTCGTCGGCGACGAGCAGGGAGGCTTGTTCGATGAGTTTCCTCGTGAGGGTTTCTTCGGGGGTTTCACAATAGATTCTTACGACGGGCTCGGTTCCGGATGCCCTTACCAGAATCCATGATTCGTCGGAAAATATTATTTTGACGCCGTCGAGGCGATCTATCCGCGCGATGTTTTTCGCGCCCCGCCATGCGGTTTCTATCTTTGTGTATAGAGCGCGCGGCGTCAACCATTGTCCGGGCGGGAGATTCAGACGCACGTCCGACCTTTCGTAGTGCGATTCTCCGTATTTGGCCGTAATCTCGTCGGTCAGGCGGGAGAGTTTTTTGCCGGATTCGGCTATGATAGAAGTTGCGAACATCGCCGCCGCCAGGCCGTCGCGTTCGGGGATATAGCCCATCTGTCGTCCGAATCCGATGCCGCCGGATTCTTCCGCGCCTATCACGCACCCGCCTTTCATTAACTCGTCGGCAACGTATTTGAATCCTACGGGAGCGTCTATTATTTTGACGCCGTAGGCGCGCGCGATTCTTTTGCTCAGGTATCCGAGAGCAAACCCCTGCACGGCGCATCCGCGGGTTTTGGGATTTTTTAAGAGATGTTCAAGAAAAATGGGGAATACGGCGTGCGGTGTCAGATACCTTCCGCGGTCGTCTATCATTCCGATGCGGTCGCCGTCGCCGTCTAAGGCGAATCCCGCGGCGCACTTGCGCGCCGCCGTAAAGCGGGCGAACTCCGCGAGATTTTTTTCTATGGGCTCGGGATTTAGTCCCCCGAACATCGGGTCGTGAATAGAGTTCATCTCCAGAATTTCCGCCGACGGAAGAGCCTTCGAAAGAAGGCCGGCGCCTGAGCCGTGCATCGGATTGTACGCCAAACGGAGTCCTCCTCCTGCGCCGGCTGCCCGTCCGAAAATCTCCTTTAGTTTCCCGATATAAGACGCTCTCAAGTCCTCGATTTTCGGCGAATGGCCGGTCCCCGGGTGTTCCGTCGGGACAACGGGCGGCTCCGGCGGTATGAGTTTTTCTATCTCGTCGGTAACGGACTCAGGACAGGACGCGCCGTCCGAGGTCTTGAACTTTATACCGTTGTAATGGGGAGGGTTGTGGCTTGCCGTTATCATAACTCCGAACGCCGATTTTTTCCTCGCCGCGGCCAATGCTATGCACGGGGTCGTGACATCTGCGTGTGAGAGCGTCACGTTTATCGAGTGGTTCGAAAGTGTTTCCGCAGATTTGAAGGCGAACTCTTTGGAGAGAAAACGTCTGTCGTATCCTATGACCACGCCGCGCGCGCCGAGTCCCCGTCGGGATTTGATGTATCGGGCCAGTCCGTCGGCCACGCGCGCCACATTCGCAAAAGTGAAGTCTTGCGCTATGACTCCGCGCCAGCCGTCGGTTCCGAATTTCAAGGGTTGATTTTTCATGAGAAGGTTATTCTACAAAATAATATGTTTCGACGGCAAAATGGGATGAGGCTTCCGAGAGGCGCGCCTCGTGGACATCAGGGACAGTGTCCATGTCGTCCGCGCTGCGGTTTCTGTCGGCGACGCCGCGTTCGCTTGATTTTTTCCGTCATAATTATGTAATATAATTGTCAAGTTTTCGACAGGCCGACTTCGAACCCACCGGACTTATTAACTTACGCATAAATAATGAAACCCTTATGAAGTACGAGGCGATAGCCCGCAAATACCGACCGATGAACTTCAACGAAGTCGTCGGACAGGAACATATCGTTTCAACCATAGCGAACTCCATTGCCTCGGGGCGCATACATCACGCTTATCTTTTTTCGGGCACTCGCGGCGTGGGCAAAACCACAATGGCCCGCATTCTCGCCAAGGCCCTGAATTGTCAAAATGGCCCGACAGCCGAGATATGCGGGGTTTGCGACGCGTGCAAGGGTATAGCGTCGGGCAGTTATGTTGACGTGCAGGAGATTGACGGAGCGTCCAACCGAGGCATAGACGAGATAAGAAGTTTAAGGGAAAATGTCAGGTTCGCCCCCGTAGCGGGGCGTTATAAGATATTCATAATAGACGAGGCCCACCAGATAACGGGCGCGGCTTTTAACGCGCTTCTTAAAACTCTCGAAGAGCCCCCGCCTCACGCGGTTTTCATACTCGCCACCACAGAATCGCAAAGCATTCCGGCCACGATAGCGTCCCGCTGTCAGAAATATCGCTTCAAAATGATATCCGAGGAGGAAATCGCCTCGGCTCTCGCCAAGATACTTAAAAGTGAAAAGATATCTTTCGAATCGGATGCGCTCGGTATGATAGCCCGCGCAGCCGACGGTTCCATGCGCGATGCGCAGTCGCTTTTAGATCAGGCCATCGCCTACGGCGACCGTAACGTCACGGCGGCCTCCGTGCGCGAGTTGCTGGGCGTTTTGCCGTCGGAAATAATAGACGATGTCCTTCGAGCCGTCGCGGCTTCGGACGCGAAAGCCGCGCTCGATTGCGTGGCCGCTCTCAGCTCCGAAGGCCATGATTTTTCGGCTTTTCTGACGGAAATGCTTTCATCGCTGCGCTCAATGCTGTTACTGTCGGTCGGCGCCTCCGACGCCTCGACGGGCGGCGAAACCGCTCTCGAAAAACTATCAGCCAAACACGCGGCATCTTTCACGCGCGAAAAAATCCTGAGGTTTTCAAAGTTATTGCTCAAGGCCAAAGAGGAAATGCGATGGACTCACGACGCGCGTTTCCTGACGGAACTTTATCTCGTGAAAATGACCCAGCCGTCCGTCGGCGCTTCCGAAATACTCGCCGCGCTCGACGGCCATAACAGCGCCGTCGCGGCATCGGCGACATCCGTCGCGGCCAAGGCCGTCGCCCCGCCGCCCGCTCCGAAGGCGACGGCGGCTTCGCCGTCGGCAACGCCATCAGGCGCTTCCATCGCAAATCTCTCCGACATTTGGCGACGGCTCCGCGAGTCCTTGCCGCCGTCGGAAGACCGCCTTCGCGCGTGTCTTGCCAACGTGAGCCTTACCGATATCGCCGGCGGAGCCGCGAGTTTTTCGGCGGCATCCGAGTTCTACTCGTCGGCCTTCTTGAAGAAAAAAGACATAATCGCCGCCGCCCTTGAAAAAATCACAGGTTCCAAATATACCGTAGATATAAAGGTCGCCCCGTCCGGGGCGTTCGCAGTCGCGCCCGACGAAGATCCGGCCGACTCGGACGAAGTATTGCCGCCGTCGGACGCAGGCGAGGACGATTCGGGCGGCTCGATATTCGCCGAGCCGGTTCCTTCAAAACCCGCTCCGGCGGCGCTCTCGCAAAAAACAATAATTGCGCCTGAGCGCGCCGCCGACGGCATTAAAAAGATTCTGGACATTTTTCCGGGCAAAGTCGCCAAAGCGGGGTCCGATAATAGAGGTTATGAATGAAAAAGCCCCAGGCGATAACCCGCCTCGCCAGGGAGTTCGAAAAAATTCCCGGCATAGGACCGCGGCAGGCCGAGCGGACAGTTTATTTTTTTATCAAGCAAGGCCCTGATTTTATTGACGGTTTCACGGCCGCCGCCTCGGAAATAAAAAATCTTGTGCGATGCTCCCAATGCCGCGCCGTATCGGAGACGTCCCCCTGCGCGACGTGCTCCGACGCCGCGCGCGACTCTTCGAAGCTTCTCGTCGTGGCGAGTTCGGCCGACGCCGAGGCCGTGGAGAAAACAGGCCGCTACGACGGACATTACTTTATACTGGGCGCTCTGGTGTCGCCTCTCGACGGCATTAATCCGGGCGATATTCCCGTGGCCGAGCTTTTGTCTCTCGTCAGAAAAAAACGAGTGTCGGAAGTCATCATCGCCACCGACCCCAACGCCAAGGGCGACACAACCGCGCTTCTTATAGCCGCCGAACTTAACGGCGCTTGCGAAAGCATAACCCGCCTCGCTTACGGCCTGCCGTTCGGCGGAGATTTGGAATATGCCGACGAGATAACCCTCACAGGAGCCCTCAACGGCAGAAAAGAAATATCAGTTCGCGAAGAATCCGACACAGGGAGGGAATGATGCCGCAGTATAAAGTTTTACCCGGTCCCGAAGGATATTTACCGCCGCCGGCCGCCCTTATGGGAGTAGAACTCCCCGAAGAAGGTAAAGCGCTCGTCGAGGGGGAAACGGTGAGCGAGTCGGATGCCGTTCAAAAGATAGCGCGCAAAATTCTCGCCGCGAAAAATCCGACGATATTTCCCGGACCTCTCGTTTTGTGGGCGTGGAGCGAGACCGCCTGCAAAAAGGCCCAACTCGTCAGAGAACTCGCCGCCGAAGCCGGGATGAAAATAATTCCGATGCCCGACTATCGTCCCAAGTATCCGATGATAAACCCGGCCGTCGAGATAAACCCGAATCATCCGAACCTTACTATCTGGCACAATAAAATAGATGTCTGTGTTTTCATAGGTGTGCATTGTCACTACGCCAATGTCGCGCTCAAAATTATCCGCGGCGGAACAGACTGCTACACCATCGCTCTTTGCGGAGAATACGGACACGAAGACGCGATGATAACTTTAAGAGACGTTACGGTCGCAAAACTCGAAGCGCTTCTTGCCGTCGTCAGAGAAACGAAGAGGAAATTATGAGCAAAAAAAATCCGCTGACGGAAAAACCGCTCGATTATATGCTGTTCAAAGCGAAAAGAGAAAAGCAATTCATCACCGGCAGCGAAGCCGTAAGAGAAGCCGTGCGGCGCGCCAACATTGACATTGCGATTTCATATCCCATAACCCCGCAGAGCGAAACGATGCATCTCGTCGGAGATTTGTTTGCCGAGGGATATGTGCCGGAGTATTTCAGGGGCGAAAACGAATTCGCCGTAATGTCCCAAGTCGCCGGCGCCGCGATGGCAGGCGCCAGAGTTTTCACCGCCACTTGCGGACCCGGCACGATGCGGGCCTTTGAAGTTTTTCCGATGTGGTCGGGCTCGCGCCTGCCAGTCGTGTGCAGTTTTATGACGAGAGGAATAAACGCGCCCTTGACCATCCAGCCCGACACAATCGAGATGGCGTTTCTTCTTGAAACCGGAATGATAATGCTGCATTGCGAAACTGCGCGGGACATTTACGACTTCAACCTCGCCGCGTTTATAATAGCGGAAGAAAAAGACGTCCACATTCCCGTCGGAGTTTTTATGGACGGATTTTTCGTCACCCACACCCGCGAACTCGTGGATATAATAACGGAAGATGTATGTCTCCCGAAATACAACCCTCAGGCCGCGCCCGTTCCGACGATAGATATGGAAACCCCGCCCGCGCGACTTATGCGCGACCCCTTCGTAATGAAGAGCAATTTTGTCAGTTATGTCGCGCACGCTTCGTGGCAGCAGGAAGTCCGCGCCGCCGCCGCGCGCTCGAAAAAACACATAAAAAAATATCTGGGTGAACTCATAGAAATAGAAAACCCCGCCGCTCCGACAATCATAGTTGCGTCGGGCACAGCGGTCTCGCAGGCGCGCGAGGCAATCAAATTGGCCAAAGAGGAAAATATAGACGTTGGACTTATAAAAGTGAAAGTTGTTCGGCCTTTTCCAAAAGACGAAATAGTCGCCGCGCTTTCGAAAGCAAAAAAAATCATAATACCCGAGTTCAATATAGCCGGCTGGCTCGCCAAAGAAGTTGCGGCCGTCCTGCCCGACAACGGACGAATTGTCGCGACCCCGCGCGTCTACGGCGGAATGACAATGCCTCCGGAAATACTGCTCGAAGACATAAAACAAGCGGTGCGGAAACAAACTCAGTAAATCAAAAACACGGAGCGAAAAAATGTCGAAACGCATTACAGAAATGTGCCCCGCCCTCAACGACGCGATGCCGACGGAATACCGCGAATTAGTCGAAAACGGCCCGTGGCTCGGCGACAAAACCGTCAAAGATCTCGGGACATTCAAGGAACTCCTTGAAGAACACCCGCTTTGCGCGGGATGCAACCTCGCGCTTTCTCTGAAAATAATTCTCTCGTCGCTGCCGAATCCCGCCGACACGATAATCGTCGGTTCGACCGGATGCAGCAGTTTGGGTTTTATGCAGGTCGGCATACACAATATTCATTCGCTCTTCGGCAACCAGAACGCCGTAGCCACCGGAGTCAAGCGCGTGCTTTCCATGCGATTTCCCGACAAGAAAAAAGATGTCGTAGTGATGGCGGGAGACGGCGCCACCGCCGACATCGGACTCGATATGACGATACATTCGTGGTTCCGCGGCGAGAAAATAACCACGATAATGTTCGACAACGAGTTGTACGCGAACACCGGCGGACAGGAAAGCGGCATGACTCCCGCCGGCCGCGTCGCGTATATGGCGCCTCTCGGCAAGAAATTCCCGAAAATAAATCTCTTCGAGATAGCCAAGACCTCCGGTTGCCACTACGCCGTCCTTCTGACGACCGCGAATACCGTTCGCCTCGGCGCCTGCGTCAAAAAAGCAATTTTGCTCGCGCGCGATGTCGGCCCGACTTACGTGCAGATACACACGCCGTGTCCCACAAATCTTAAAATCCCGCCGGAAGAAAGTATCAAAGTCGCCAAGGACTCCGAGAAGGAAAGATACGCATTCAACGAGTATGTGTCCGAAGCCGCTAAATCATTTCTTGAAAACACGGGGAATAAAAAATGAAAGATTCGAGAATTTTCATCAGAATGTCGGGACTCGGCGGGCAGGGGGTGGTAACGGCCGCCCACATAATAGGCGTTGCCGCTGTAAAGGACGCAAAGTATGCTCTCGTCAATCCGTTCTTCGGCGCGGAAAAACGTCTCGCTCCGACGGAGAGTTACGTAAGAATATCATCCGAGAAAATTTACGACAGAGGCGAGGTGAATTATCCGGACGTGATAATGATATTTCATCCTCACGTCATAACCATGGGAAAATCCTACACGATGCCGTTCTATCAAGGCATTAGAGAAAACGGGACGATAATAATAAACTCCGACGAAGCCGTAGCGTTTTCCGACGAAGATATCGCGGCGTTCAAAAAAAAGCGGCTGTCGCTTTATTTCGTTCCCGCCACTAAGACCGCGATGAGTATCTCTGGAACAGCTCTTGCGACGAACATAGTTATGGTCGGCATGTTTGTCGGCATCACAAAAACCATAGCCGAAGAATCTCTCAGAGAATCCATCGCGGAGCGTTTCGGCGCGAAAAAATTCGTCGCGTCGGGCAGTACCGCCGCGCTCGACGACGCCATAAAAAAGAAATACGCCAAAATCGAGCAACTCCTTGAGTCCAATTTCAAAGCCGTCTCCGAAGCCATAAAACTTTCAAGCGCGATAAAAAGCGTGATATAGAACGAGGAGCGCTATGTATTTCAAAGCGAAAGTTGACAAAGAAAAATGTAATGGCTGTAAGATATGTATTCTATCGTGTCCCGAACCGAACGCGATTAAGTTCGACCCGTCGTCGAAAAAAATAGAAATCTACGAGAGTAGATGCAAGGCCTGCAAAATCTGCGTTGTCATCTGCCCGAAACAGGCGATAGAACTCGAAGAAAAATAAACACGCATCGCCTCGCGTTTTAAGAAAATCGAGTCAAAACTTTTTATGAAACGCGGGTTTTTTTGTCTTTGGCGTTTTTGCTTTCTGCTAAAATTTTGGGAATACCGACGGAGAAAAAATGAAAAAAGAAAATGAAATTATCGAAATCAGATGGCACGGCCGCGGAGGCCAGGGCGCCAAAACCGCCGCGCTGTTGTTCGGCGAAGCGGTCTTGGCGACGGGAAAATACATACAGGCGTTCCCAGAGTACGGTCCGGAAAGGATGGGCGCTCCCGTGCAGGTTTTCAACAGGATAAGCGACAATCCCATTACGATTCACAGCGCGATCACCAGCCCGAAATACGTCGTCATTCTGGATGAGACGCTCATGGGCCCCAT
>JASEHK010000041.1 GCA_030018875.1 Endomicrobiia bacterium
ATTCTCGAATTTTTTATCGCAGGGGTGATGTATCTTATGCCGCCGCGCGTGGGTAAGATATTGACTTGTTTTGTGTCAAGGTTGATTATATTTATCCTGCCGTCGTTTGTTCCGACGGCGAGTATATTTCCGTCGAGAGCCGGCGAAGAAAAGCCGTATTGCGACAGGTTTATCCTGTCTTTAATCGCGCCGTCGGCGGGATTTACCGCGACGACATCGGTTCCGGGCGAACCGGACATAAAATAAAGTATGTCTTTGTAGATGACGGGCGAGGAGACGTTGGCGTTTCCCGTCGCAAGCGTCCACACGATTTCGCCCGTCGCGCGGTCAAAACAATAAACGACGCCGTCGCGCGAAAGAGATATGACGCGGTTTTTCCAGACGCAAGGCGAAGAGTCAACCCATCCGTCGGTCGAGTACTGCCAGAGAACTTCTCCGTCGGAGGCGCGCCACGCCCAGACCGCCCCGTCGCGCGCGCCGGCGAATACTGCGCCGTCATAAACCGACGGCGCGGCAACGAACTCGCCCTGTACGTCGAAACTCCAAAGCGGCGAGATTTTGGGATAAGCGCATTCAAGCGCATTGCCGGTTCTCGCCGGCCCCTTTTGAAAGGCCGTCCACGAGGCGGCATGAAGCGTTACCGCCGAGAACAACGATATAAAAACCACTGTCATTGCGAGGGGCAAAGCCCCGAAGCAATCCCCCCGCAAGTAAGATTGCTTCGCCCTTTCAGGGCTCGCAATGACATTAATTGTTGCGGCATATATCTTTTTCATAACATCACCATTGCGGTCACTTCACGACTTTTACGGCTCGACGCAATACATTTTCCCGTCGGTGGAACCGAAATATATCCTGACCGGAGGGCCAGAGTCATAGACGGGCGAGGTCCTTACTTTTCCGCCCGTGGCAACCGGAAATTTCGGCAGACGCGCGCCCGCCGCGGCGTCGAGACCATAGAAATATCCGTCGTCGGAGCCGAAATAAATCTTGCCGCCGACAACTATGGGGTCGGTTCTTATGGGGCCGCCGGTCGCGAAACTCCAAAGTATCTGGCCGGTCAGGGCGTTTGCTTTGTAAAGTTTTCCGTCGTCGCAGCCGAAATAAACGCTCGGGCTCGCCTCCCAGTCGTACCACGGAGAGGAGCGTACCGGCGACGATAAAGACACATCCGTCCACCCGGGCGGAACCGAAGTAAGATTCGACGATGTGCGCTTCCTGAGTTTTCCGTCGTCGGAGCCGAAGAAAACTTCGTGCGTGTTCAGGGAAGCGTCAAGTTTGCCCGATATAAGATACGGCGAAGTATAAACCCCTGTCAAGCCGGTAGTTTCCGCGGTTTTGGTTCCGTAGACGTTTTCCAGACGATACATCCCGCCGACGGACGTTCCGAACCAGACGGCGTTGACGTCGGGCGTCCAATCGTCAATCGTCGGAATTTTCATCGGGGCGCCCGATATCCCGGGCAATGTCTGCCAACCTGAAACTTCGGCGCCGCCCTTATCTATTTTGTAGAACCTGCCCTCTTGGGTTCCGGCGAATATCACCGGATTATTATTGTCCAGCGTCTGAGTCAGTGAAGTAATACGCGAATTATTGAGATTTAGCGACCATAAAACCTGCGCGGAAGTGGTGTTGTCTTTTATTTTAACGAGGTCGCCGCTCTGCGTGGTTATGTAGGAAACGGTGCTCGGCTCGTAGAGGAGCCACGACGGAGAATATACTTCTGTTATGGGACTGCCCGCGTTGTAATTCCATTTAACCGTGCCGGACGAGTCAAGATTTCTAAGTATTCCGTCGGAGCCGCCGACGAAAGAGCCGGTCACGGCGTACGAAGCGCTCAACGACAACTGGACGGTATCGTTCAGAATAACACCCGCCGGCGCGACGGGTGCAGGGTACTGCGTGCCCGCGGGGGGCGGAGCGGGAGCGATTATCGTCGGAGTGGACGCGACGACGAGAGCGTACTGCGCAAGCGGTTGCGTCACGTCTGAAAACGCGTCGCGCAGCGTTATTGCCGATGGCACGAGCAGGACTTTGAAACTCGGCGGATTGTTCTGATGCGCGTAGGAAGACAACTCGACGACGAGGAAATAAAATCTTTCCGTCTGCGGCGAAATCATAGCATAAGAACCGTCGGGATTGTCAATGTGAATAATTTGCGTGCCGCCGAAAATCTCGAAAGCGGTTTTACCGAGTTCGGCCGCGGTGGCAGTATCAAACCCGCTGAGATATTTTCCGTCGGAATCCGAATCGGGAATAAGAAACATCTTTTCAAAAAGATTTTGCGCCTGCTCGTCCGTAAGTGCCTGATCGTCAGGCGAACGCAGGGCGATTTCGATTTTTTCCATCTCGACTCCGGCGGCTCCGACGGGCGAGTTATTTTTGATACCTATGCGCAGGGCGGCCGCTTTCTGCGAAACGTTCAATACAGCCCCGGCGGTCATAAGCGAGACGGCGCTGATGGTGGGAGTGGACGCGTCATAGGCGACGTTGTCTATCGTCAAGGCCGGGGCGGCAGCCGAGCCGTTGTCGGTCACAAGAGTTATTTTATAAACCGCTCCGTTGACGAGACGCCCGCCGTCCGTGTCGTTGACGTCGAGCCAAACTTGAACGGCAGTCTGCGGCGAAGTCAAAGACGGGTCGAAACCGATGTCGGCAAGCCGGTAAGCATGCGGCGATTTATCGTCGGTGGCTCCGCCCGTGCGAACGAACCAGAGGGCGTTGTTCTTTCCGGACGACGAGTTTTCTCCGAGGGTTAGCGCAATCTTTGCCCGACGCGGAATGTACGTTCCCGACGGCGGATAAGCGAGCGTGTTCGACGCGGCCGGCGAGGGATTATAGTTTCTGGCGGCGTATGAGCGCGCGGATAGAACTGCGAAGGCGGCATCGTTTCCGTCGGAGGGATACCTGCCTATCGAGGTTGCGGCGGACGCCGGAGCGCTCTGAGGAAAAGACACCGGTTCGGCCTTGTAGTTTCTGTAAAGGTATTGTGCCCCGGTCTGCCATGTCACACGATCTACGACCTGGCCCGCGGCATTTTCGAGAACGGCGAAATCGGACGAGGCGTCAAATCCCGAAGCGCCGAAAGCGACGCTCCACGTCTTGCCCGTCCCGTCAACGGAAGAAAAATCGGCGATTGCAAACGCCTGCGGATAAATCGTTCTCGTAGAGACGAACGGAACGCCGGCCGAGTTGCGCAGACGCAGCCACCAGACCGCCAGCGTCGAAGCCGAGACGTTGTAAATTTCAACGAACTCCTCCGACGAAGAATAGTCTATTTCGTTTATCCTCAGCGGCGATGTGGATATCGCATTGGCGGCATTTTGCGTCGGGGTCGGATCTTTTTCAAAGAATGTATTGCCGTCGGAAATTCTCGCCAGCGACTGCCCGGAAGCAAGCACTGGCCATTGGGCTATGTCCACCATGATATTGTTATCGTTCAAAAGTTTCACGTGATAACTCATGCCCCCGTCCAGATTCAGACCCGTTATCGCAAGAAATCCGCAGGGTGTTATGCTGCTTGCCTCGATGCCCGTCCATACTGTCGCTTCGCCTCCGGGCGCGACGATTGAGCCCTGATTGTAAATCAGTTTCCAGTTATTCAAAGTTTGCGTCGAGGGGATATCGCTGTAAAGCTCGACCCATGAACCGGCGCCTTGAGCGAAGATTTCGTTTATGTGAATATTTTCTATTCTCGGCAATGAGCCCGTGGAGTTGGATATATCCGACCAGTTGTGGGCCGGATTCGGCGGTGAAGCGACTTTGTCCCTCGTCCTTACGCAGAAATAATAGGTGGTATTGAGGTCAAGACCGGTTATAGTAATTGATTCTCTGCCCGACGGAGATTTTGGCGCAAGATTATTCGCCAACGTTGTAGCGGAATTGAATATCGGCAAAGTCGTAATCGGATAGGTGGCATATTTGATGAGATAAGCGCCGCCGGAATTGTCGCCTGCCGCGCCGTTGTCGCCGGGCGGCGTCCAAGACAAGTCCACCGAGCCGCGGAAAGTTCCGCGCGAGGCCGACAAATCCGTCAGGGCGGCGGGCGGAACGGTGTCTTTCAGTATGACGAAAGCGTCGGCCCACGACGATGCGTTCCCCGCGAGGTCGCGGGCATTTACCGTCACGTAGTTCGTTCCGGCGCGCAGCAGTTCCCAGTGCCCGCCGTTCAAATTCCAATTTTCCGAGAATGAAATCCCGCCCGGCGCGTAATTGAAAATCGTTCCCGTGGCGATCACGACTCCGGCCTGATTCGAGGAGACGTTCACGAAATACTGCGCCGTTGTCAGGAGCGACAATCCGGTTTGATCATTGAACGTGATATTAAACGAGCGGCCCGCCGTTTGCGGGTCAACGTTGTGCCACGTGGTGAGACCGCCGAAAAGATTGTTGGTCATCGTCGGCGGCTCCGTATCTTTCTGAACGTAAAACGCATCGGGTAGCGCGATATTGTTTCCGACGCTGTCGTAAATTTTGAGCGAAACATACGAGCGCGCGCGGGTCAAACTCCCCCAAGTCGCGGCGGACAAATTCCAATCGCTCGTGTAGGAGTCGGAGTTCAGTCCCGTCAGTTCGTCGGTATAATTTCTGTAAACGCCCGCTCCGCCCGCGGACGACGCCAGCCGCGATTCCACCTTCGAAAGTTTCGAACCGCCTGCGTCGAAGAAATCCACGTTATAAATTCCCGAGTTAGATGAACGCCATGTGTCGTCGCCCGTCTGATAATTTGCATAACTCGGCGCGACGGTGTCGTGCTTGTCAAACGCCAGCGCGAAAAATTCATAAACACCGTTGGAGCCGAGGGCGGCGAGCGGCGTTCCGCCCGCCCAGTCGGAGCCCGTCCATACGAGCGCTCTCAACGAAACAGAGCCGGCGGCGCCGGCATTTGCGCCCAACAAAATCATTTTATTGGAATTAGGGTCAGGCGTGAGCGCGAGCCATCTTAAGTCGGTATTGTTACCGAGGTCGTAAGTCGTATAAGTTGTGACGGCTGACCAGTTGGATGCTGACGACCACACGGAGTAAGAAACATTTCTGGCCGGAGCCGCCGAAAGAATCCCGACGGAAATACATCTGCCCGTGTCTTTTTCCCACGCAATATCCACGAGACGGGGCGTGGCGGCATCGCACGTCGCGGAAAGTTCCGTCGGGGAAGTCCATGACATACTTGATGCAAACTGGTTCCATACCGCCACATTCCAGTCGGAGCCGGTGTCAATCGAAGCCATGGCGATACGATTCGACCCGCTCATGCTGTCGGCCGCAAGTTTTATCCAGTTGGCGCCGGCAGCGGCGGCAATGTTGGGCCCCGCGACATCTATCGTGCCCCACACCGAGGCGGTGGTGGACCACATCGCGTATTTGGTAGATGTTCCCTGTCCCCAAAGGATGAGACAGTTCCCCCTCGTCGTCTCCCATGCGACGTCATAGCACTGATACGCCGATGTGTAGACCACGTTGGCTCCGGTCGTCAGAAGCGCGTTGTTGGCCCAGGACGAACCGTTCCATCGGTACGCGTACATCTTGCCGTTGGCGTCCGCCGTCACGAGCATTATTTCGTTCGTCCCCGGCCGCGCCTCCAGACGCACCCACCTGACAAGCGCGGTCCCTCCGACGGTAAGCGGCGCGGCGGCGGTTACCCATGAAGCCGCGGTCGAAGACCATATTCTATAAATGATTTCGCCAGTCGTCGCCGAACGCCACACAACCATAGCGCGCCCTGTCGTTTGTTCGTAAGCGATGTCGAGCGGGCGGTAGGCCGCGTCGGCGGAGGCAATCGTCGTCAATAATTCGGGCGACGACCACTGTAAGGCGCCGCCGTCCCATCTTTGAAAATAAATCTGGCCGCCGGAACTCAAAGTCGCCAGAACTTTTTCGTTTCTGACGACGGGGCACGCCTTCAGAACCGACCAGTAAATCGTCGCGGCTGCGTTATTTGCGTTGGACGGCCCCGTCCAGGACGCGCCGGCGGAAGTCGTCCTGTAATATCTCGGATATGCGAGAGTCCCTTCGCCGTAACACAGGATTCCGTCGGCCGGCCCCGACGGGCGCGCCTGGACCGAAACGGTGTTCGAAAGAACCGAGTAGTTCGCTCCGGGCGACGCGAAATCATAAGCTTTGATTCCGAACCAGTAGGTAACGCCGGGTGTCAGACCTATCAACGTTTTTTCTTCCTGCGACTCCGGAGAGAGAGGACCCCAGGACTGATCATAAACGGCTCCCGCTGTCCATTGCGACTCGCCGAAGGAATAAGTGGCGTATCTTATTTCGTAGCCCTTCGCATCGCCGGAGAAAACGTTGTCTCCGACGGCAACCCACGAAAGAAACACCTCGCCCGGGTCCAAAGTTTCAGGAGCAGAACCGACTAATGTCGTTATCTGGGCGGGCGGAATTCTCTTCGCCCACGCGGACGCGCTCGAAGGCAGGACAGCGTAATTATTCGCTTTGTCCTTAGGAAGTATTCCGAGCCAGTAGGTTGTTCCTTCGACGAGACCTGTGACCGTCGCCGTCTCCGTCACCGACGGCGGCGAGGGCGACGCGATGTAAAAAGTCGCGCCCGAAGCGAGAAAATCATCAGGCGACGAGAACGCTGAAGTTTTATATTTCAGAAGATAATTTGCCGTCCTTCTGTTCGACGCGTCGGTTACGGCGTCGTCGGCGGAGGATGTCCACGACAGCGATATTTCTCCGCCGGAAGAGCCTTGACCGGCGGCGAGGTTCGTTACATTGTCCGGGGGGATAGTATCTTTCAGCACGCGGAAAACATCCGTCAGAGAAGTGACGTTTCCGAGATCGTCGCGGCAACCCAGCGAAACATAATTCGTGCCCGGGGACAACAGCGCGAAATCAATGCCCCAGTCGGCGGCGTAAAGATTTTGCGGTTCGCTCAAGGCAAATATCGTGGTCAATCCGATGAGCGGCGCGCCGGACATTGCCGGTTGTCCGTAAACCGTGTAAGAGGCGGCCTTCACCCCTATGCCGTCGTCGCGGAAATCAACGTTATGCATTCTCGGGGCATTGTCCCACGACACAGAGGCGGGCTCGTTGTTTATTATCACCGGCGGCGCGGTGTCTTTTTTGACATAGAAAACGAAACTCGCGTAATCCGTCGTATTGCCGGCGATGTCGGAACTCCGAACGAAGACAAAATTATATCCCTGCGCGAGCGAGCCGAAAACGGAATCTATATTCCAATTATCCGTATAATGCGTCGTTCTCGACGGAAGCGCGTAACTGAAAATCGTCCGCCACGACGTCAATGGCGTTCCGGCCGCCATCCCGTCGGAATTCGTCGAAAGATAAACGATGTATTCCGCTCCCCTCAAACCCGACGACGCCGACGATGCCGGCAAATCGAAGAAATCCACATCGTAGAAAGTACCCGCCGACGGGCGCCAATTATCGTCGCCGGTCTGATTGTCCGCGACGTAGGGTTTCGTCAAATCTATCGTAATTTCCGACGACGCGGAGATACTGTAATTTCCCGCGTTGTCCAGAGTCCGCACACGCCACCACGAGCGCGATTGTGCAAGCGTGAGGTTTGCGCCTTGAGCCAGAGTCGCGGAACTCTGGCTCAAGTCACCGCCGAAGTTCGCGTCGGTGGAAACCTCAATTTCATAATGTTTCAAACCCGCGGGTCCCGCATCGTCGGCTGCGCTCCATTGGAATGCGACGGAAGCCGTGCTCGTCCTGGTATCGTTCGCGGGCAAAATCAATGAAGGCGCGAAAGGCGAGGAAATATCCACGGCAAACATCCTCGTCGAAGAATATGACGAATAGTTGCCCGCGCGGTCGCGGGACATCACACGCCACCGATAAATATTTTCCGTAAAGCCGGTCGTGTGCGAAGCCAGAGTGGTCGTCGTCGAATACCATAGTTGGACGAAATCCGATTTTGTGGAAATCTCCACGGTATAATCCGAGAGTCCCGCGGGGCCTGAATCCGCGCCGGCATAGACCAATGACAACATCGTCTGGTTTGTCGCGTATCCGTCGAGCGGCGACGACAAGACAGGAGCGCTCGGCGCTATAGTGTCTATTACGAGCGCAAACGATGACCCCGACTGAGCGGAATTCCCCGCGCGGTCAACGGCGCTGACACGCCACCAGTAAGTGGCGGAATCCGCAAGTTGCCGCGACAGAGAATTACCGGCGACGCTGGTCGAAAACCACACCGGGACGAATCCGGCGGACGTGGCGATTTCAATTCGATAATGCGACAATCCCGCGGGGCCCGAGTCGGAGACCGTCGTCCAGGCAAAAATCTGTTGCGCGTAATTGGTTGTGAATCCGTCGGCGGGCGAGGACAGTGTCGGAGTCGCCGGAGGCGTCGTGTCAACCTGAACCGACCACGCGGCCGACCATACGGACTGATTGTCCGCGAAATCTTTGGCGCTGACGCGCCAATAATAAGTACATTGAGGTAGAGAGGTAGAGAGATAGAAAGGTGGAGAGGTTGTGGTTGATTGATTTATTATGCCAAAACCAGTATCCGTGGAAATTTGTAGCGCGTAAGACGAAGTCCCCGAAGCCAGATCCGCCGACGAAAGCCAAGCGAAATTCACCGTCACCTGCCCCGTTGCGGATGCGTCAAGCGGCGCAGACAAAATAGGAGTCGCGGGCGGAGTCGTGTCTTTTTTGACGACAAAAACATCGTCGAGCGTAACAGTACTTCCGGCTGTGTTCCAGCACATCGCCGAAATATAATTCGTCGCCCCGTCTCTCAACTGCTCGAATTGGGCGGGACCGAAATACCAGTCGGTCTCGTGAGAGGCCGCGCCAGGAACAAAACCCGGAATTTCCGTCCAGTTGAACAACTGCTGGCCGCCCCGCGCGCCTTGCGTGTAAGCAGTGTAACGGGCGCTTTCGAGGTTCGCCGTTCCGAGCGAATAAAAATGGACGCGATACGCTCTTTCCGTCGAGGTTGACCTCCAGACGGCATCTTCCCCCGCGCCTTCGTTATCCGCGATACTGACGCCCGCCGTGTCCTTTTTCACATAGAACGAATAATTTGAAACGGTGGTCGTGTTCCCCGCCAAATCGTAAGTCCTCGTCCAGCAGTAATTTGTCGTCTGCGCGAGCATTGCGTCGAAAATCGTCTGCGGCAATGTCCAGTTTTCCGTGAACGAAAATGTCGCCGTGGCGCTGGCGACGACCCACGAAGTAAGCCACGACGCGGGCGACGCCGCCGGATCGGTGGTCGCGCGGACGTCGAATCCGCCCAGCCCGGAACCCGAAACAGCATCGTTGAAATCCACGTCAACGACCGGCGCGACGGCGCACCACCTCGTCTCATCCCACGTGGAATTTTTAGTTATCGAGGGCGGGGTCGTGTCTTTCTGCACGAAGAAGACATCGGATGCCGTCTGAAAGTTCGACGCCCCGTCGAAAACTCCGGCGGAAACATAGTTCCGCCCCTCGCGCAAACCGGCAAAGTTCAAGTTCCAGTTCGATAGATAAAATGTCGAATTCGAAGAAGTCAAATCGGTGTGGTCCATCCAGTCCCACACGGTTGCGCCAGAAAGCAGATTGCCGGTCATAACTTTCGTCTGAAATTTCGACAAGTTACTTCCGGCGAATGCGGGCGTGTCGTAAAAATCTACGTCGTAAACGCCGCCGGGATTCTCTTTTCTCCACATAGCGT
>JASEHK010000042.1 GCA_030018875.1 Endomicrobiia bacterium
TCGCCCGTCGTCATTGCGAGGAATCGCAATGACAGTGTGTCTAAAAAATCTGTCCTATCGTGAAGTAAAACTGGCTCGGGTCTTCGCCGGCTTTATGATTCAATCCGTGGCCCCAATCGAGCCTTATCGGAAAAACGGGTGTGGTAAATCTTATTCCGAAACCGACACCGCTTTTCAAATCATTCTCGGACATTCCGGTTCTCATATTCATATCGCCGAACTCGTTCCATGCTCCTCCGATGTCGTAAAAAAACGCTCCCTGAAGTATCGTTCTGTTGCGCTCCTGGACTATCGGGAACTTGTATTCGACGTTGGCGACCATCATCGCGCGCCCGCCGCCGTCGGGTCCTATCTCGCCGCGATACCTGTATCCCCTGACGGTTTCGGCGCCGCCGACGTAAAACTTCTCGTATATCGGCACGTCGGGCGAAGGAGGAAACGCCCCTATCCACCCGATGCGCAGGTTCGTGGAAAGCACGAACTTCCAAAAAGTTTTCAAATACCACGATGTCGCGCCGACGGATTTTATGAAGTTGACGTCTCCGCCCATTATTCCGCCGGCGTATTGCAGGCTCAGAGAGTTTGTGTAACCGCGTGTCGCGTCGAATATATTATCGCGGGAATCCCGCACTATCTGGGAGGAAAGGCTGGAGGTTATGTTTCTGGACTGCGTGATGTTATATGGGGACGCCGCGGCGGCCGCGGAAATGTCGAATATTCCTATCTCCTCGTACGAGTAAGAGAAAAGCAGCGACAAAATGTCCGACAGGCGGGGACCGACTCTGAGGGCGCCGCCTTTTCTGGATTCGCGGTAGGCGCTGTAAATAGTCCCGTATTCCCTGAGACGTTCCGTGTTAAAAACGTCTATTCCGAAACTCACCGGCCTGTCCATGAACCACGGCTCCGTCCAGGATATCTCGTAATTCTGCTTGCGCTCGCCGAACTCCCACATAAGATTGAGCCGCTGCGCGCGTCCGAGGAGGTTTATGTGCTGGACCTGAAGTGTGCCGACGAGTTTGTCAACGGAAGAATATCCCGCGCCCGCCGTGAGTATTCCGGGTTTTCCCTCCGCCACGTTGATGACGAGGTCCACGATGTTTTCTTTGGACGTGGGGCGAATCTCCGGCTCGACGGACTCCAGAAATCCCAGGTTGTAAATTTTTTCCAAACTCCGTCTCAAAACACCGGAGCGGAAAACATCGCCTTCTTTGAGGAGAACCTCTCTGCGGATGACTTTTTCCTGAGTGTAAGTCAAGCCGGTGACGTCAACGTAGCCGAGATAAAATACCGGCCCTTCTGATATTCGCAAGAGTATGTCCATCACGCCGGCGTCTTTATTTTTCAGGAAATCCGGCGACGCCGACGCGCGCAGATACCCTTTGTCGGCATATATCTGATGGATATTGGATATCGTCTCCTGAAATCTTTCGTCGTTGTAAAATTTATTCTTTTTAAGCGCCACTAATTTTTTGAGTTCTTTCTCGGTGACGGCAGTATGTCCGTCGAACGAAACCTCTCCGACACGATACCTGACGCCTTCCGAAATAACGAGCAGCACAGTCATCGCCGTCCTGGCTTCGTTGAAAACTATCTCGGGGCGGCTGATGGCTATCTCCTGCCAGCCGCGGTTCTTGTAGAAGTTCTCTATCTCTTTAATATCGTTCTCGATGACGTCCTGCTTATAGACTTTTTTGCGGCGGGTCTTCATTAAAGAGAGTATTTTTTTCTCGTTAAATATCTTAGGCCCTCTTATGAAGACGTCCGAGATAAGTATTTTGTTGCCCTCGGTGACGAGGAAATTTACGGTGATCCGGTTTTCATCGTCCACGGAAGTTATCGTTTCGACGGAACAGTCGGCGTAGCCTTCGTCGCGGTACAGCGCGAGTATCTTGGCTTCGGACTCCATTGTGGCGAGTTTATCGAGAAACTCTTTTTCCTTGACGGTGATTTCGTCCAAAAGCCTGCCGCGCGAGAAGCGTTTGTTGCCGCGGAAATCTATCTTGCGGACGTAAGGTTTCTCTATGATGTCCACGGTGACCACGTTGTAGGCCGGGTCGAAAGATATCTCCACGTTTTCGAAATGCCCCATTGCGGCCAGAGTCTCTATATCTCTCGTTATTTTCGCGGGGTCGTAAACGGAGCCGCGGCGCGATTTCATCTCGGCGATGACGGTCCGCTCCCTGATATTGTAAAGTCCGTTTATTACCACCGATGCGATGCGGGGCGCTTGAACGTCTCCGGTTTTTTTAGCGGCGACCGACGAGGATGACGATACAAAAAGAATTGCCGCTCCAAGAAGCATCGCGGCGCCGGATTTTAACGGCGAAGTTTTTCGTTTAATCATTGTTCCATGGTCTCCATAATATAGTCCTGACAAGGCCGGCGACTGAAAGCGGCCGGCTATTGAGTGTCGGGGCGCCTTTAGTCGCATAATTGTTACAAAACCCGCTTTCGAAAGCGGGCTATGCTGATTTTATCATTTAACGGGCATTCTTTCAAAAATATGTCGGTTACGACGATCTACCGCGATTCCGTCATTTCCGCGAAAGTGGAGAAGCATTGCGCGGGAACAGCGCAGGCGGCCGGGCGGTCGTTGCGCCCGGGGCGAGGGCCGAAATGTCTCCGGCGAATACTTTGGCGGCTCCCTCATCCACCCCGATGGGCGAACCCGATGCCGTCCACATGGCGGCGGCGGCGGACGGCATAAACGGCCTGAGACAAACCGCGGCGGCATTGATGGACGAGAAAAGCGAGTTCACGACCGTGATGAGCCGGGGATTTTTTTCCTTAAAGAGAGCCCATGGGGCCTCGATCTGGACCATCCGGTTGGCATTGTCCATAATGTCTCTGGCGACGGAGGCGGCGGCGTGAAGCCTCACGGACTCGACGGCGCAGCGATATTCCGCCATCCTGGACGACAGAAACTCTTTGAGCCCCGCGGTCATCGGCGCGGCGGGAAGGACGGAACCGAAGTATTTCTCGGACATAGCCGCCGTGCGGTTTAGAAGATTGCCGGCGTTGTTGGCCAGGTCCGAATTGTATCTGCGGTCGAGCTCGGTTCTTGAAACATCGCCGTCGGTTCCGAAAGGAAAAAGCGTGACTAAAAGATATCTGGCGGCGTCCACGCCGTAGCGCTCTATCAATTCCGACGGAGCGATGACGTTTCCTCTGGTCTTCGACATCTTGGCGCCGTCGAGGGTAAAGAACCCGTGCGCGAAGACCCTTCGCGGGGTTTTGAATCCGGCGCCCAGCAGAATCGCCGGCCATATCACCGAGTGAAACCAGAGGATGTCCTTCGCCATAAGGTGGCAGTCCGCCGGCCACCACTCGGCGAACTTTTCCGGCGATAGCGGCCAGCCGGCGCCGGTGGCGTAATTGATAAGGGCGTCAACCCACACGTAGGCGGTCTGGCTCTTGTCGAAAGGAAGCGTCACGCCCCATCCCGTCGCCGCGCGGGATATGCTTATGTCGTCGAGGCCGACTTTGAGCTTGCCGATTATCTCGTTACGGCGCTCCTCGGGAAGCACCTCGATGCGGTCGGGGGACGACGCATCGCTAATCAATTCAAGGAGACGGTCGCGGAACCCGGATAGACGGAAAAAGTAATTTTCCTGGCTGTATTTTTCAGGCGCGCGAGCGTGGTCGGGGCAAAGACCGTCGGGGGTGAGTTCGGACTCGGAGAGGAACTTTTCGCACGAAGCGCAGTAGAGACCCTCGTAGACGCCCTTGTAGATGTGGCCCGCCGCGTGAAGGCGCGTGAGTATATCGCCGACGGCGGCGATGTGGTCGGGGTCGGTGGTTCTTATGAAACGATCATGTGTGATACCCAAAGCCGCCCAGGCTTTTTTGAACTCAGCCGCCATGCCGTCGCAGAATTCTTTGGACGATTTGCCCGCGGCGGCGGCGGCGGCGGGAATCTTGGTGGCGTGCTCGTCGGTGCCGGTAAGAAAAAGGACTTTGCGGCCGGAGATACGCCAAAAGCGCGCCAGGACGTCGGCGGCGACGGTGGTGTAGGCGTGGCCTATGTGCGGTTTGTCGTTGACGTAATATATGGGAGTCGTGATGTATCTTCTGTCGGACATTTTGGTTAAAATTAAAGGATTAATTCTTACCACTTAATCCTGTCTTCTTAAAACTTTATCTCGGAAAGTTTGAAGGTTTTGACGGCGCCCTCGGCAAGGCGCACTGTTACCGTCGCGGTCAAATAATTGCATGAAAGCGAAGCGGCCGAGCCCTCGGGCGTGACGACATGGGCGCCCGCGCGCGGATACTTTTTCTTTTCTTCGACGTAAAATTTGTCCTCGTGCGCGAGGCAGCACAAAAGCCTGCCGCAATGGCCGGACAATTTCTGCATATTGAGCGTAATGTCCTGATGCTTGGCCATGTCTATGGATATGGAGCCAAAACCCGCCATGTGAGAGGCGCAGCAAAATACCCGTCCGCACACTCCGAGCCCGCCGAACATCTTGGTTTCGTCGCGGACGCCTATCTGAACCATTTGTATGCGGGTCTTCAGGGTATGCCCCAGAGACTTTATGAACTCTCTGAAATCAACCCTGTTCTCGGCGGTGTAATAAACGAACAATTTGCTCCGGTCGAAGTTGTACTCGATGGCGCTCAGGCGCATTTCTATCTCGCTGTCTTCGATTTTTTGCGCAATGAGTTTTACGACGCGGCACTCGTTATGGCGATTGTCGGCGAGCCGGATGTCATCGTCGGCGTTAAGACGCCGGATGACTTTGCCGTCGGGGCGCGCGTCATCATTGACAAATCTTTCCTTGCGGACGACGACCCCGGCCTCAAGGCCGTGTTCCGATTCCACCAGGACTTTGTCGCCCAAAGCAAGGTCGTGCTCGCCGGCGTCGCAGTTGATTTTGTCGCGTTTTTTGCGGACGGATATTTCTATAAGAAGAGGCATAATTCAGGGGATAGGGTATAGTGGTCAGCGTATAGTGTAAATCTCCGCGCGCAGGCGGACTATTATCATATTTTTGTTCACGCCTTCGGCGGCAAGGCGTCGGGCAGTATGAATGGCTTCCATAAAAAAGAGATTATCCGACGGAGACTCCACAAAACGCGCGCGTAAGACGGCCGTCATATAATCGAGAAAACCGCCGAGGTCCTCGTCCTTGAACTCACCCAACTCGAGCCGCTCGAACCTATTATTAAGTTCTTTGTACCTCTGGCCTTTTTCTTCGAAGGCAAGCGCCCTCGACACCGAGCCCAGCGACGAGCGAGCGATGGCGGACGCATTCGGGCAATCCGGACGCAGGCGCTTCAAAATATCTTCCACATCGGCGTCGGACAAAGGAGCGAAAAACACCGCCTGACACCGCGAGACCACGGTTCGCGGGAGTTCTTTCTTGGAACGGCAGACGAGTATAAGAGTCGCGTCCGACGACGGCTCTTCGAGGGTTTTCAAAAAAGAATTTGCGGCTTCGGCGGAAAGCTTTTGCGCGGTATCAACGATAACGACTGCCTTGCGGCCGTGGGAAAGTTTCAGCGAAAGCGCCTTTTGTATGGCCCGCGCGGTGTCAATGCTGAACTCCTTGACCTCGCGTCATATGACACGGCGCTGGTAATCCTCGTCGGCGGAGAGCACCGCGGGATGGTTGAACGCGAGAACGTCGCGGCAGGACTTGCAGGGGCAATCGCTCGGAGAATCGGGGGAGACATCGCAGTTAAGAACTCTGGCGAACTCAAGAGCGGCGCGGCGGCGCCCCGAACCTTCGGGCCCCACGAAAATAAGAGCATACGGAACAGCCGACGTTGAGGCGTATTTTTTCAGAATAGTGACGGCTTTTGTTTGGCCGATTATGCTTTCGAAACTCATCGTTTCTTCGAGAGCGCTTTAAGAACCGGCGCGAGGATTCTGACGTGGGTGGACTTTATGTCCGGCTGGACGGTTACCACTTTTATGCGACGGGGTTCCCTGCGGGCCGTCTTAAGATAGCCCTGTCTGACCTTGCGGTGAAACTCGACACACTCTTTTTCCATCCTGTCTCCGTCGGCAAAATCTTCTTTGCGACGCGCCTTTTGAAGGCCCTCGTCGGCGTCTATATCGAGATAAACCGTAAGATCCGGTTTAACTCCGGCTGTCGCTATTTTGTTCAAAATCGAGACAACCTTCAAATCTATGCCGCGCCCGTAGCCCTGATAAGCCACCGTGGCGTCGGTGTATCTTTCGCATATAACCACGCGGTCGGACATAAGCGCGGGAATTATCACGTCCTGCGTGTGCTGACTGCGGGACGCTTCGTACAAGAGCAGTTCGGTTATCGGATGGACGCGGTTATCCGGCGACAGCAGAATATGCCTGATTGATTCCGCGACGGGATTTCCGCCCGGCTCTCGCGTGTGCACGACGGAATAACCGACGGCAACGAGATAATCCCTGAGGAGTTTCGCCTGAGTGGTCTTGCCCGAGCCTTCGGGACCTTCGAGAGTTATGAATAAACGTTTCTTCGGCATCTTTGATTTTCCAAAACGGCGGGTCGCCTGCGGCGCTGTATTCCGACGTGTGATTTTTCTCACGCCGGCCTTGCGCGCGTTTATTTTAACATAAATTTTGTATAATTCAAAACATGGCGAAATGGCTCAAAGACATATATCTTGGCTTACGTTACGGTTTTTCCAAAAGGCCGGAAAGATTCAAAATTCACGGGTTGGTCGCGATAGCGCCGGCGAGGTTTCGCAACGAGGAAGAGCGCTATGTGCGCGCGGCCGTGGTGGACATAAGCGCAAGCGGCGCGGCCGTCGAATGCTTCAGCGAATACAAGGTGGAAGATGAGGTCGTGCTGGAGTTCCGCCTTCCGGCGCACAGGGTCGCGGTAGCGGGGAAGATAATGCGCAGGCACTCGCAGCCGCCAACTTGGGTTTACGGGGTGAGGTTCGACGATTACTCGACCGACAAAAACTCGATAAGGCAAGTGCTCTCATTCGCGAAAGAAGAAATGCGCAAGATTAAGAATGCGTCTAAAAATCAAGCGGACGAAAAGTAGAAGACGATATCATCCTGCGCTCGTCGTTTCCCCGGCTTTTTCAAGAGCCGGGTTTTTTGTTGCCATATCCCCTTTTTTTGCGGCGGCGTCCGAATAAGCCGCGGCCACTAATTTGGCGATGGCCCTTACGCGAGCGACGAAAGACGTGCGCTCGGAAACCGATATGGCTCCTCTGGCGTCAAGAAGATTGAAGGCGTGAGAGGCCTTCATAACGAAATCATAAGCCGGAATAAAGAGCCCCTTGGCGACGAGACGACGGCACTCGGACTCGTGTCTCTGGAAATCGCGGCGCAGCGCCTCGGTGTCGGCGTCCTTGAAATTATACTTTGAAAACTGCTCCTCGTCGCGCTTGTGGATGTCGCCGTAGGTAAAATCGCGGTTCCATTTTACGTCGTAAACGCTCGACACGCCTTGGGCGAACATCGCCAGACGCTCCAGCCCGTATGTAATCTCGAGGGAAATCGGGTCGAGGGCAATCCCCCCTATCTGCTGAAAATACGTAAACTGCGTAACCTCCATTCCGTCGAGCCAGACCTCCCAACCAAGGCCCCACGCGCCCAGAGTGGGCGACTCCCAATCGTCCTCGACAAACCTGATGTCGTGTTTTTTGGGAGTAAGACCTATCGCCGCGAGAGATTCAAGGTAGAGGTCTTGCGCGTTTTGGGGCGCGGGCTTCAATATCGCCTGATACTGATAATAATGGCAAAGCCGGTTCGGATTTTCGCCGTATCTTCCGTCGGCGGGACGCCTCGACGGCTCCACATACGCCGCTTTCCACGGTTCATCTCCCAGACACTTCAAGAAAGTGGCGGGATTAAAAGTTCCCGCGCCCTTTTCTATGTCATACGGCTGCCATATCACGCAGCCGCGCCTCGCCCAAAAACGCTCCAGCGCCATTATGATTTCCTGAAATGTCATAAGTTTCCTCCGATGTAATTCAAAATATTCTTTTTGTCGGCGGATAAATAATTTCTAACGGCCGCCGACGGGAAATACTTTTTATCTGCCTGACATTTTCAATTTATCTCTCAATGCGAGCATTTTTTGATAATCTTTATCGGAATAAATCCCCGCCGTTTTCGTGAGTTTCACTTCCACCCGAGGCGAACCCGCGTTTTTCCACGCAGTGTACCAGAGAGAGGCCAGATTCTCGGCCGCCTTCTCAACCTGCTTGCGCGTCATATCCGCGGTGTCCACCCAAAGAGCACGGAAATTATGCCCGCGTTTAGTGTCGGCGTCAAGTATCACGGATATTTTGTCGTGAGCGTCAATTATAAAATCGAACGCGAAATTAAGGGGGTCGCCGACATATTTAACGTTGTCTGCGCGCGCTCGAGAGCCGTCGAAAAACACATCCGCCGTCTGTATCTCGTACCTGAGGTGCACACCCTGATTGCCGCTGTACTGTCCGTCGTAATTGTCGGTCGTGTGAAGCGGCTGATGGGCGTCGGCGACATAATGCCCCAGAGCCGCGGCGCACAGCATCGCGTAGTCGGACGTCGCCGAACTTCTCAAAAATATGGCGAGCATCTCGCAATGCTCCGCTATCGTCCACGGAACGACTCCGTTTGAGACCACCGCGTCTTCGCCGTATTTTTCCATCGCGCCGGAGAGGGATTTTCTGACGGCGGCGAACGGAGGCGCGCCGTAAAAATCCATATCAATATAATGCCGATATTCCTCGCCGCTCAGAAAGCCCTTCCACTCGTCCGGGTCAACGCTGTGCAAAGTCAAATACTCGACGCACGCCTTGAAACTTTTCATCTCCGCGGGCAGAAGGCGCGCCGCCTCGCTGTTGATGTATCCGTGTATTTCATAACCCCAGCCGAAAACATTTGCCGCGCAAATAAAAGAAACGGCGAAAAATATAAAAGCGGATAAGCAGGCGCGGCGCGGCTTGGTCATGGGGTTGGCGCGATTTTAATTACCGCTTTATCTCGTCGGCAGACGAGCATCCTTCTTAAACATCCCTTGACAAATTCCGTGGATGAACTTAAAAAACCGTCTGTTACTTCGTTTCGTTTTCCGCCACGAATTTTTTAATTTCTTCGATAGATTCAATAACCATCTTGGCTTTATTAAGCCCAAATGAAAACGGATACTTGTCATCTTCACTTCTTTTAAGGACGATGACCGGCTGACCTTTGTACTCGCTTTTTTCTACTATCATAAACTTCCTCCCTTGCCCGTTCGGGCTTTTATATCTTAAATTGTTGTTCTCTATTTTGTCAAAATTATTCCGTCGGTTTTTGTCTCCGCCTCGGTATGGACGGAGATTTTACCGGCGGATTTTTTTGGTTTCTTTTTCATTCATCTTGTTGAAGTTCCGCAAGGGTCGGGATTTTTACTATTTTGCCGGTATTCCCCCCGACGGGTTTGCGCGGATTTTGAAATCGTTTTTCCGAAAGCGTTTTTTTTCGCGCCGCAGATGTCTTCTATGTAAGCGTCGAGCGCGAAGGAGAGGCGGGACGCGGCGTCGGCGGCGACGGGCTCGGCGGCAAGGTCGTCGCCGGAGAGGCGGGAAAGCCGCTCGGCCAACGCGGCAATTGCGCGGTCGGCGGACGAAACGCGGG
>JASEHK010000043.1 GCA_030018875.1 Endomicrobiia bacterium
ACTGCGTGTCAGTTCAGCATGACAAAAAGGAGGTTTTTCAACGGTCTCAAAATATAAAAAGGGGGGTAAAAGACAGGATTAAGGATTAAGCAAACGACAAGGTGGAAAAATGAAGAGATTTATTATGGTTTTAACAGCAGTGGTTCTGGCGGTTCCGAATCGCGCCCCGGCCGTCGCATCTTCCCCGTCGGAACTTCTATTCTTTTGCGGCTCGGCGGTAAAAGTTCCGATGGAAGAGATAATCGCCTCCTATGAGAGGAAGTCGGGCGTAAAAATAAACGTCGTGTACGGTGGCTCAGGCACGTTGCTTTCGCAGATGGAACTTTCCCGTCGCGGCGATGTCTATTTGTGCGGTTCGCCCGACTACATCGAGATAGGCGAGCGAAAAAAACTTCTGATTGCGGACACGGACAGAAAAATAGCGTATCTTGTTCCCGCGATAATCGTGCCCAAGGGTAATCCGCAAAAAATAAAAACTCTCGACGACCTCGCCCGTCCCGTCGTGCGTGTCGGAATGGGCAATCCCGAGACGGTGTGCCTCGGGCTTTACGGCGTGGAACTTTTGGAATATAATAAACTACTTGAAAAAGTCCTCAAGAACGTGGTCGTTTACGCCAAGTCGTGCGAGGACACGGCGACGCTTGCTGTGCTCGGAAAAGTAGACGCCATAATCGGATGGGATGTTTTCGAGTCGTGGAATCCGGCGGAGGTCGAGTGGGTCCGGATAGAAAAAAAACGGATACCTCGGCTGGCTTATATACCGGTGGCGCTTTCGGTTTTCGTGCGCGACCGCGCGGCGGCCGAAGATTTTACGGACTATCTTTTTTCCGACGAGGCCGCGGGAATATGGCGGAAGTGGGGATATCAGGCGGATTTGCCCGGGGCTATAAAGCACGCGCCGGCGGCTTCCGTCGGCGGGGAATATAAAATTCCCGACAAGTATTATGATGTGTTGAAGAAAATTCGCGGGATCAAATAAGCGCGGAATGGTTTTGAATCTTTGTTTGCGCCGCGCCCTTGCTGCCGACATGGTCTCAAAATGAAAAAAAATATCTTGCCTGTCATCGGTTATCTCGCGCTGGCGTCCGCCGCTTCGTTTTTGCTTGTCACGATGGCGGGACTTTTTTGGAAAATGGCCGAGACCGCGCCGCAACGGGCATTCTCCGCTCACCGCGCCTGGTTTGCCGTCAGACTGTCTCTTTCGAGCGCCACGCTCTCGACGGCAATCGCAATGGTTTTCGCCTTGCCCTCGGGTTATGTTTTGTCCCGCCGACGATTCCCCGGAAAAAACATTCTTGAGACCGCCCTGCTTTTGCCGATGGTGATTTCTCCCGTGGCGCTGGGCGCGCTGTTGCTGATATTTTTCAACACGCCGCCCGGACGTCTCGTCGAAAAAATAATCGGCCCTGTGGTATTCGAGAGCCGGGGCATAATCGTAGCGCAGTTCGTGGTGATATCCGGGTTAGCGGTGACTCTGGTAAAGACCGTTTTCGATTATGTGAGTCGGGACTATGAGGACACGGCGCGCTCGTTAGGTTGCAGCGAGACCGAGACTTTTTTCAGGGTGACGCTGCCCACGTCCGCCCGCGGGCTCGCCGCGACGGCGATTCTCGTCTGGGCGCGGGCATTGGGCGAGTTCGGCGCGACCGTAACCCTTGCCGGCGCCACGACATACAAGACCGAGACATTGCCGGTGGCGATTTATCTGGCTCTGGCATCCGCCGACGTCTATCACACGGGTGTTCTCATAATCCTTTCGTTCGCGATGGCCTTCGCGGTGCTTTTCCTTCTCAAAACCGCCGCAGGGGTCCGCGATTCATATCCGTCGCACTGACGATGATAGAGCTCAGAAATATAAATTATCGGGCCGGAGACTTCGCGCTTAATGACATAAGTTTTTCGGCATCCCGCGCGGAATATTTCGCGCTACTGGGCCCCACGGGCAGCGGCAAGACGCTTCTTTTAAAAATCCTCGCCGGATTGATACCCCCATCGTCCGGCGGTGTTTTTTTTGACAGCGAAGACGTTACCCGCCTCGCCCCGGAAGACCGCGCGTTCGGTTACGTCGCTCAGGACTACCGGCTTTTCTCGCATCTTAACGCGGTTGAAAATATTTTATTCTCGCCGCGCGTTCGCCGATTGCCCGACGACGCCAAAGGAATTTTGCTCGGCGATATCGTCTCCAAGTTGGACATCGCGCCGCTACTGAAGCGGCGGGTGACGAATCTTTCGGGCGGCGAGCGTCAGCGCGTGGCGTTGGCGCGAACACTTGCGTCCCGTCCGAGTCTTGTTCTGCTCGATGAGCCGTTTTCGGCGATTGACGAGGGCTTAAAAAAACATCTCTGGTTCGAGATAAAAGGAATACTTTCGGCGGCCGGCGTTCCCGTAATTCACGTTACGCACGACATAGAGGAGGCCGTTACTCTGGCCGACAAAATCGCGGTCGTCATAGACGGTAAAATCCGTCAGACGGGAACCCCGAAAGATATACTGCTGCGACCATCGTCGGAAAGAATCGCGCGGTATTTGGGCATAAAAAACATCTTTGTCGGGCGGGTGGTTTCAGGCGATTCGCGGGGTTATTTAATCGAAATCTCCGGCGCCGTAATTTCGGCTCCTGTGCCGCCGGAATCGCTCGCCGTTGCGCCTGAAGCCGGCGACGAAGTAACCGTGTGCGCCCGCCCTCAGAGCGTGAAAATAATCCGTCCGTCCGAAGCCGTCCGCGACGAGTTAAAGGAAAATATGTTCGACGGCGTGATAGTCGGAGCATATTTTTTCTCGGATTCGGTCAGCGTTTTCGTGAAGTGCGGGGACTTGGTTTGGGAGGCGCGGCTCCCGCACGCCGTCTATCACCGCAACGAGTTATCCGTCGGAAAAAAAATAATCATTGCTTTGTGGCGTCCGGACGTGATGGTCTATAAGTGAGCGCCGCCGCTTACGTCATCAAATCGAATTTGCTAAAATAAAACGCCTCGATGCACGGCATAAACCCTGTCGCGCCGACCCCTGCGTTTTGAGAGAATCATAATAAATAATGCAACAAGCGCCCTTCGTACATCTCCATAACCACACCGAATACTCCCTGCTCGACGGAGCGTGTAAAATCTTCGACGGCAAAAAACCCGGCGAGCTCTTTAGGCTCATAGCCGACCGTTACAAGATGCGCTCCCTGGCCATAACGGACCACGGCAATATGTTCGGCGCCGTCGAGTTTTATCTCGCCTGTCTTGAATCCGGCATAAAACCCATTATCGGTTGCGAAGTTTACGTCGCAAAAAACTCCCGCCTCGACAGAGATCCCCGCGCGCGCAATTATCACCTGACGCTCCTGGCCCGCACAAACGAGGGCTATCGGAATTTGATGAAACTTGTGACCATCGGATATGTTGAGGGATTCTATCGCAAGCCGCGGATAGATTTCGACGCGCTGTCCAAATATTCGGATGGGCTGGTATGTCTTTCGGGATGCCTTCAGGGCGAGATTCCGCAGGCCTTTCTCGACGACAAAGACGACGATGCGGCGGCTATTGCCAGCAGATACCTGGAGCTTTTCGGCAAAGAAAGATATTATCTCGAAGTGATGGACAACGGTATGAAGGAGCAGCGCGCCGCGGCCAAAAAGCTCGTCGAACTCTCGAAAAAAATCGGCGCCGGTCTTGTGGCGACGAATGACTGTCACTATCTCAACAGGGCGGACGCCGAACTCCACGACATACTTCTTTGCGTGGATACCGGCACGACGCTTGACGACCCTAAGCGTCTGAAGTTCTCGACGGACGAGTTTTACTACCGCTCGCCGGATGAGATGATAAAAATCTTCGCCGGCATACCCGACGCCGTATCAAACACGCTTAAAATATCCGATATGTGCGCGGTGGAACTCAATCGCGGAGAGTTTCTGCTGCCCGCCTACAACGATGTTCCGGAAGGTATGACTCCGACGGAATATCTCGAAAAACTCTGCGTAGAGGGCTTAAAAATTCGCTACGCCAAACCCGCCGAAGAGCACCGCGCCCGCCTTAAAACAGAGCTCGCCATCATCGAAAAAATGAACTTCGCCGAATACTTCCTAATCGTGCGCGACTTCGTGGAGTACGCGCGCGGCGAGGGAATCCCCGTCGGATACGGCCGAGGCTCGGGCGCCGGCTCCATCGTCGCGTATACCCTCAACATCACAAACATCTGCCCCATAAAATACGGCCTTCTTTTTGAGCGATTTCTTAACCCTGACCGTCGGACAATGCCGGACCTCGATATAGATTTCTCCGACACCGGCCGCGACAAAGTCATAGATTATGTCAGAAAAAAATACGGCTCCGACAGAGTGGCGCAGATAGTAACGTATTCGGCGATGCAGGCCCGCTCGGCGATAAAGGACGTTGCGCGCGTAATGGGCTTCGCGGCGGCGGACGCCAATAAACTCGCCGCGCTCCTTCCCCCGCAGGTCGGCGTCGCCATTCAGGAGTCCATCAGAACCGTCCCCGAGCTTAAAAAGGTCTACGATTCCGACGCAAAAGTGCGCAAATGCCTCGACGCGGCGATGAAGATAGAGGGACTCAAAAGGCATACCGGAGTCCACGCGGCCGGCATAGTAATAGCCAAGGACGATATAACCAACTACGTTCCTATGGCTGTCTCCAAGCGCGATGATTCCACGGTCACGCAGTACGACGGCGATTCGCTTCTTGAGCTCGGCCTGCTCAAGGTTGATATACTCGGCATAAAAACCTTGACCGTGGCGCGCGATTGCCGCGACCTCATCGAAAAACTCCGCGGCAAGAAAATCGCGGATGTCCCGCACGACGACGCCAAGACTTATAAACTTTTCGCCGAAGCCAAGACGATGGGGGTGTTTCAGCTGGAGTCATCGGGGATGAGAGGGCTTCTTCGCAACCTTAAACCCACCGGTATCGAGGATATAATCGCGCTCATATCGCTTTATCGTCCCGGTCCGATGGGCGCCGGAATGCTCGACGATTTCGTGGCCCGCAAACATAAAAAAGTCAAGATTTCGTACGAACATCCGCTTCTTGAACCGATATTGAAAGACACTTACGGCATCATCCTTTATCAGGAACACGTGATGAAGATAGCGCAGTCTTTGGCCGCCTTTACCGCCGGCCAGGCCGACCTGCTGCGACGAGCCATGGGCAAGAAAAAACCCGAAGAGATAGCAAAACTCGAGGGCGATTTCACGGGCGGTTGCCGCAAGAACGGCATCGCCGCAAAAACCGCCCAAAAGATATTTGACCAGATACATCATTTCGGCGGTTATGGCTTCAATAAATCCCACGCGGCCGCTTACGCGATGCTCGCTTACGAAACGGCATATCTCAAGGCCAATTATACGATAGAGTTTATGACTGCCCTCATCAATTCCGAGATAGGCCGCTCGACGAAGAAAGAGGAGGACAATAAGATAGTCGCATACCTCAAAGAGGCCGAGAACTACGGAATAAAGATATTGCCACCGTCGGTAAATAAGTCCTCGCCGCAGTTCAGCGTCGAAGGTCAGGCGATAAGATACGGTCTGCTGGCCGTCAAGAACGTCGGAGAGTCCGCCGCCTCGCACGTCGTCAATGTCCGTGCCGAGAGCGGCGAGTTCAAAAACGCTTACGACTTTATGCTCAGGGCGTCCTCCCGCGAACTGAACCGCAAGGCCGTCGAGTCCCTGATAAAGTCCGGGTCGTTCGACGGCTTCGCCGAGACGGCCGGCTACGCCCGCGCGGAGTTTCTCGCCAAGTTCGAAAAAATGGGAGAGTTCGTCGCCAGATTTAACGCCGGCGGGGGCTCCTCGGGACTGCTTTTCGGAGTAGATGAGACGGAGCCGGACTTTCAGGCGGATTTTCAGCCGTTGACGGAACACGAATGCCTCAAACAGGAAAAAGAGGTCCTCGGCGCGTATCTTTCCGGCCATCCTCTGGCCAAAATGGAAGAAGAACTCCAGAAATATTCCACTCACCGCATATCCGAATTGCTTTCCCAGAATCCGCCCGAGAGCGCCGTCAAAGTCGCGGGACTCGTCGAAAGCGTGAAGAAATGCGTCACCAAAAACAAAGAGACCTTCGCCAGGTTCAAACTCGAGGACACCGCCGACGATATTGACGTGGTGGTCTTTCCCAGGAGTTATCAGAACGGCGCGGCCGAGAAACTCGAAAGCGGCGTCACCGTCGTCGTCAAGGGACGCCTGAACCGCGCTTCACCCACCCAGTTGCGCGAACCCCGCGAGATTATCGCCGAGGAAGTGATGACTCTTGAAGACGCGCGGCGTCTCGCCCCCGTTCGTTATGAAAAGATGACGATAAAACTAATGTCCGCCGGCATAGAAGAGGACTCCCTCGCGGCCTTGAGAAAGACGCTGTTGTCGCATCCGGGTGAAACCAAGATATGCCTTGAGGCCACCGACCCCGCGGGTGAAAAATTTTTAATAGAAACCGAGATGGCCGTAAAGATTGACGCCTCGCTTTTCGAGTCGGTAAAAAAGATGATGGGGCCCGAAAACGTCGTTTTGACAAAAACATAAAAAATATGTAGAATAAACCTGATGGCCGTTTCGCTGTTCGTCCGTCGGAAATCGAGCCATCGAGGCCAAGAGGGAGGAAAGTTATGCGTAGAATGGTATTGACGGTAGTTGCGATTGGGTTGTCCGCGTTTTTTTTGCAAGTCCCGCTTTTGAGCCAGCAATCTCCCGAAACCGACGCTTATACATCCAACATTTCCAAACTCAAAGACAAGGACCCGTTCATCCGTCGTTCAGCCGCTGAGGCGTTGGGTTCGCTTCGGGACCAGCGCGCCGTGGCGAATCTTACAGCGGCGCTTCGCGACATCCATCCCCTCGTCAGACAGTCGTCCGTGGACTCTCTGGGCGTACTCAGGGCGCATTCCGCCGTCAAGCAAATCGGCGAACTTTTGATTTCGGACAAAGAGTCACAGGTCCGTCAGAGCGCCGCTTTGGCTCTGGGATACATCGGCAACTCCGACGGTCAGGAATATCTCGTAAAGGCGCTGGATGACAAAGAAGCCGGAGTCAAATATTCAGCCGCCGCCTCGCTCGGACAGATTCGCTCGCCCGAGGCCGTGGCCGCTCTGAGCAAGGCGCTGTCGGATTCCGATGCGGGGATGAGACGCAGCGCGCTTGTGGCGCTCGACCGCACGGAGGACTTGTCGCCTCTATCTTCCGTCAGAAAACTTCTTTCGGATACGGATCCTGTGGTGCGCGCTCTATCAGCCAAGTTCGCGGGTAAGTTCAAGGACGCCGAAAGCCGTCCGCGGTTAAAGGAAATGCTTTCCGATTCCGACAAGCGCGCGGTCGTCAACGCGGCTTACGCGCTCGCTCGCGCCGGCGATAATTCGGGATTTCAAGCCGTCTCGAAAATCGTCAAATCCGAGCAGGACGTCACGATAAAGACCCTCGCCGTCGAAGCGCTCGAAGCGATGGCCTCGCCCGGGGCGGTTTCGCTTCTTAAAGAGATGCTCAAAGATTCCGACGAGTACGTAAAAAACTCCGCCCGCTACGCTCTCATAAGAATGCGCGTGCCGCTTGACGAGCCCAAGAAAAAATAAAACCCCCGGAAAATAAAATAATGAAATACGACTTTCGCCTCGCAGGATTTTTAGCGGTTGTCTTTCTCGCGGCGGCATCCTCGCCCGCCGTTCCGTCATTGAGCGCGTGGGAGGTCATTGATGTTCCCACGACCGAGTCGGTGGATTATGCCACTTACCGCCTGAGCTTCCGCCTATACACCGACGGAGGCGTACTCACCCGCACGACCTTCGGCGTGTTCCGAAACGTCAATATGGGATTTGCATGGGACATCAAAAACATCATCGGCTCGCGCGACTTGGAATTGGTTCCGCCGTCAATGCATCTCAAAATACGTTTTTACGAGGGCGATAAAAAATTCCCGTCTTTCGCGCTGGGCTACGACGGACAGGGTTATCACTGGGACAAGCCCAAACAGATATATCTGGAAAAAGAAAGGGGCATCTACGCCGTGCTTTCCAGAGAGTTCCTTACGCCCGGGCTTGACATTTCGCTCGGATGTAACGTCAACGATTTCAAAAATACGCTCGCTTACGGATTCATCGGGGCGGTTTATACCGTCGAGAAAGTATCCATACTTGCCGAATACGATAATCTTCACATAGAAGAATACCAGCGCCTCAACGCGGGTTTAAGATTCGAAGTCACGCCCGACCTTCGCTTCGAACTCTCGGGCAGAAATATCGGACGGAACTTTCCTGCCGAAAGAATCATCAAGGCGAACTACGTGGCCAGATTCTAAAAAGTGAGAAAGTCAGAATGGTAGAGAGTGAGAAAGCCCTTACCTCTCTGTCTTTTATCTCCGCATGGACACTTCGCGATGTCTTGAGTTCGAAAGACCAATTTGCGAACTCGAAGAAAAAATAAAATCGCTCGGGGACTCGGCCGCTCCATCCGGAGTCGCGTCGGAATCCGAGATGAAAACCCTCCATGAGTCCTGCGCGCGCCTTAAAGCCGACATATACGGGAATCTTACTCCGTGGCAGAGAGTTCTTCTCGCTCGGCATCCGCGTCGTCCCTATTTCCTCGATTATGTCCCTTTTATTTTTTCCGATTTCGTCGAACTTAGAGGCGACAGATGTTTTGCCGACGACAAGGCAGTCGTGGCCGCGCTCGCGACGATAGACGGACGGCCTTGCGCGGTCGTCGGACAGCAGAAAGGGCGAACTCTCGACGAAAACCTCGCCCGAAATTACGGCATGGCGCATCCGGAAGGCTATCGCAAGGCGCTGCGCGTGATGAAACTTGCGGAAAAATTCCGGCTGCCGCTTTTCACTTTTATAGACACGCCGGGCGCGTACCCGGGCATCGCCGCCGAGGAGAGGGGGCAGGCCGAAGCCATAGCCCGCAATCTAAAAGAGATGTCGTCGCTCAAAATCCCGATAATCGCCGCGGTAATCGGCGAAGGCGGTTCCGGCGGCGCTTTGGGTATAGGCGTGGCCGACAGAATTCTCGTGATGGAAAACGCTTATTATTCCGTCATAACTCCGGAGGGGTGCTCGGCGATACTTTTCAAGGATGCCCGCCGCGCTCCCGAGGCCGCCGCGGCATTAAAAATCACGGCGGCGGATCTCTTGGAGCTCGGAATCGCCGATGCCGTCGTGCCTGAACCGTTGGGCGGAGCCGACAAGAATCCCGCCGTCGCCGCCGCGTCGTTAAAAAAAGAGATTATCGAGCATCTTAACGCGCTTATGAAGGTACCTTTCGAAAAACTTCCCGACGAAAGATACAAGAAATACCGCGCGATAGGATCGCTCCCCGCCGCGCGCGTCTCCTCGCCGCCGCGTGTTTTCGCAAAAAGAAAATCCGCGAAAGCGTCCGTCATCCGCGCTACGGCGAAGGTCTCAAAAAAGACAACCGATGATTTTACGGCCGGCAAAATTTAAGACCGAAAAAATAATGCCCAAAAATTAAGGGAGG
>JASEHK010000044.1 GCA_030018875.1 Endomicrobiia bacterium
CGCGCCGCGCGAGTTGGGTCTCGAAGGCGGTCATTCCGCAAGAAGAATACTTCATGTCGGCGACAAGACGGGCGCCTCGATAGAGAACGCGCTGATAGCCGCCGCGCGCCTTCGCCGGCCCCGTATCAAAATACTTGAAAATCACGCCGCCATAGACCTGATAACCAAAAATAAAATAGAGCGCCTGAACGTTCGTCGCCGCCCAAATATATGTTACGGCGCGTACGCGCTGGACACCGTCGGCGGAAATGTAGTCGAGATTCTCGCCAGACGGACGGTTCTGGCGACGGGCGGCGCCGGAAAGGTTTATCTCTACACCTCCAACCCCGACGTCGCCACGGGCGACGGCATTGCGATGGCCCGTCGCGCCGGTTGCCGCGTGTCAAATATGGAGTTCGTGCAGTTCCACCCGACGTGTCTTTACTATCCGGGCAACAAATCCCTCGACGGCGGCAAGTGCCATGAATCTGCCAGCCAACCCGCGCGCTCATTTCTTATCTCGGAGGCGCTTAGAGGCGAAGGCGCCGTCCTTCGTCTGAAAAACGGACGCCGGTTCTTGAAGAATTATCATCCCGCCGCGGAGCTCTCTGCGCGCGATATCGTGGCGCGCGCCATAGATTCCGAGCTTAAAAAAAGCGGCGACGACTACGCGCTTCTGGACATAACTGCCCGTCCGTCCGAGTTCATCAAAAAACGTTTCCCCAAAATATACGAATCGTGTCTGTCCGTCGGGATAGACATAACCTCGATGCCGATACCGGTCGTGCCCTCGGCGCATTACTTCTGCGGCGGCGTCTTAACCGACGACAACGGCGCCACGGACATAGCGGGGCTCTATGCCGTCGGTGAGACGGCATCCACCGGACTGCACGGCGCAAACCGCCTCGCGTCGAACTCCCTTTTGGAGTGTATGGCCTTCGCGCATTTCGCGTCCGAAAAAATCAAATCCGACCCGACATTCCGTCGAGCCGCCGTAAGTTTTCCGGCGATACCCAGGTGGGACCCCGGAGCCGCCTCAAGCTCCGACGAATCCGTCGTCATCTCTCAGAATTGGGACGAGATCCGGCGCTTTATGTGGAACTACGTCGGGATAGTCCGTTCCGACAAAAGGCTCCGCCGCGCCCGCGAAAGAATCGGGCTCATCAAAAAAGAGATCAACGAGTACTACTGGAACTTCCACGTGTCGCGCGACATAATAGAATTGAGAAACATCGCCGTCGTGGCCGACCTGGTCGTGCGCTCGGCGGCGGCGCGTCTTGAGTCGCGCGGGCTTCACTATAATATAGACCATCCCCAAAAATCCGCCGAGTACAGGAAGGATACCGTAATTTGATGTTTTTTCTCGGGGGCGATCGTTCTGTGGCGTAGCGGATTATTCATTTTATTTTTCAACATCGTATGGATAGCGTAAAAAAGTCGTGACGGGCGCCGACAGAACAAGAGAAGTCCACGAAACGCTCGTAAACAAGGGAAAGACCGAGACAAAATACGAAGATTGTTACCATGGAGAGCACAAGGGCTACAAAGCCGCGGATGTAAAATATTCCGCCCGGCGCAAAGAATTAGGCGTGCAAGGGCAATAATAAAGATGGTCGCACTAACGGCAAAGTCGTCCTATAATGCCGGATTTTTGCTATAATTACATCATGAAAAAAATACTCGTAATCCACGGCCCGAACTTAAATCTCCTCGGCGAGCGCGAGCCCGAGATTTACGGTAATTTCACGCTCGAAGAAATCAACTCCAAAGCGGCCGCCCGCGCCAAGTCGCTTGGCCTTGAGGCGGATTTTTTTCAGTCCAATTCCGAGGGCGACATCGTTGACACCATCGGCGCCGCCCGCAAAAAATACGACGGCATAATAATCAATCCCGCCGCCTACACCCATACGAGCGTAGCCATCAGGGACGCCATCTCGGCATCGGGTCTTCCCGTCGTGGAAGTTCACCTCTCCAACATCTATAAAAGAGAGGATTTCCGTCGGAAATCCCTCATCGCCGATGTCTGTGTCGGACAGATATCGGGCTTCGGCGTTACGGGCTACGCGCTTGCCGTGGAAGCTCTCGCCTCTCGGCCCGAATAATTTAGCCAAAAACGCAACAAAATCCGCATTGCTCTATTTGAATATCGTTCGTCAGTCGCCGATGTTCCATTTAAGAATAAAAAAACTCTCATCCGCTCTCGACGATAATTCCGCATACCTGGCCGCCTTGTCGCAGGATGTCTTTTATCTTACGGGCGCGCCCTTCGACGGATTTTTCGCCCTCGTGAATCGCTGCGGAAATATCATACTTGCCGCCGGACGTATGACTGCCCGTCAGGTCGGGGATTATTTCGGAGACAAAAAAGTCGTTTCCGGCGATTCTCCCGCCGAAACAGTCCTCGCCGCCGCCCGCAAACTTGGAGTCCGGCGCCTCTTTCTTTCGCCGTCCGCGCCGACCGGTCTTTTGCGCGAGATTAAAAAAGCGCCCGCCTCCCTGAATCTGCGCCTCCTCGAAAGCGACGACCTCGTTCGCCTGCGCGAAATCAAAGAAAAAGAAGAGATAGCCATTATCGGGGAAAATCAGCGAATAACCCGCCGCGCCGTCGCAGCGCTCGGCCGTATGGTCTTGAAAAAAGGCGTCAGCGAGCGCGAAGTCCGTCGCCGAATCATCGAGTATTTTCTCAGGATGGACGGCGACCCGGCATTCGATCCGATAGTGGCGTTCGGCAAGAACTCAGCCGTTCCGCATCACGTCGCCGGTCCGTCGCGCCTGAAGGACTCCGATGTCGCCATGATTGACGCCGGTTTCCGTCGGAAAGGGTACGCTTCCGACTTGACAAGAACGTACTTATTAGGTAGAATATCCCCGCTAAAAAAAACAGTTTTCGAGACGGTAAAAGCCGCCCGGAAATCTGCGATTTCATCAATCCGCGCCGGAGTCGCCTGCGCGGCAGTTGACGCCGCCGCCCGTCGAATAATCACAAAACGGGGTTTCGGCGGCGATTTTATTCACGGGACGGGTCACGGGCTCGGCATTGAGGTGCACGAATCGCCCTCGCTCGTCGAAAAATCGCGCGGGACGCTCCTGAACCGAATGGTCGTTACCGTCGAGCCGGGCGTCTATATCCGCGGAGAATTCGGCGTCCGCATCGAGGACGTTGTTGTCGTCGAAAAAAAAGGTTGCGAGGTTTTGTAAAAATTACCGAGGGGGAAATGATGAGTACGGCCGTTATGCCTAAACCCAAGTTTATCATAGATGAAAAAGGCAGAAAGAAAGAAGTTATTCTTGATGTCAGGGACTATCGGGAACTTTTGGAGGATCTGGAAGACCTCCGCGATGCCGTTTTGAGGCCATCCGCGCCTTCTCGTTCTTTTCGCGAGTATCACAACGAAAGAATGAGAAGAAGTTGAGATAGAATCATTTTATCAGGTAATCAGGGAAGTTACATTGAAGTTGAAAGAACAATACCCTTTTGAATATGAAGATTACGATGACATCTATAAAAAATATAAGGGCAGATCCTTTGAAGAACATCTTATGGATCTTGAAGCGGCGTGGTTGTCTGAGTTAAAAACAAGTTCTAAAGATAAACAAAAAAGAAGGAGATAAAAGAAACGAAAACAAAGTTCGGAGGTTCAAATATGGCGCAGGCAATAGCAAAAGTATTTATGTGCGCGTTCAAGTCGCTGCCGTATGAGGAAAGGGAGAGTTTTCTGGCGGAATTGGTAAAAAGTAGAAGATACAGGGAAGATTTAATTGATTTAGCCGCAATCGAGTCAAGACGAAATGAGCCGTCAAGACCGTTTAGCGAATATCTGGAAGAACGCAAAAAAAGAGAACAGAAGTGAGCCATATCGTTAGGATCAAAAAATCCGCCGAGAAAGAAATTTATACGCTCCCCGCAAATATTCATCAAAAAATAGCCGAGGCCATATTGAAATTGGGAAAAGAAGCCCGGCCTGTCGGGAGCGTGAAACTGCAGGGCGGACGGGACGGGTATCGCATCCGCGTCGGTAATTACAGAATAATTTATACGATAGATGATAAAAATAGAATTGTTGAAATCGGCGGCGTCGGTCATAGAAAAGAGGTTTATAGATAGAGAACCGAAAGCGGCCTTGAGCGCAAAAACCGGCTCACAGGATAAAATGAAATGATAGACACGTCAAGTTTCAAAAACGGCACAAATATCGAAGTTGACGGACACCCATACACGGTAGTGTGGTTTCAGCACCACAAGCCCGGCAAGGGCGGCGCCGTGATGAGAGTCAAACTGCGCCATCTCAAAACCGGCGGGCAGACAGAGCGCACGTTCAAATCCGGCGAAAAATTCCGCGAAGTGGAAGTCCGCCGCGCCAAAAAACAGTATCTTTACAAGGATGCCGACACCTACTATTTTATGGATCTTGAGACATACGATAATGTGGGACTTTCAAAGGAGAAACTCGGACTTACCGTGAATTTTCTGAAACCCGACACCCAGGTTGAGGGGCTGTATCTCGACGGAGAGTTCATCGGCATAGATGTCCCCGTAATAATGGAGTTCAAAATCGAGAATACCGTGCCCGGAGTAAAGGGCGACACCGTCTCAAACGTCCTGAAGTCCGCCACCATTGAGACGGGCGCCGAAGTCAGCGTCCCGCTTTTTATAAAAGAAGGCGATGTCGTGAGGGTAGATACCCGCACAGGAGAATACGTGGAGCGGGCCTGATAAAAAATGCCCGTCGCGACGCAGACATAAATATCCGCGAGAAAAAAATGTCGGAAATAAAAGAGATACTGAAGATCATTAAAGACACCGATATAACCGGTATTCGCGTAGAATCGGGAGATTTTAAGTTTGCCGCGAAGCGCGACGCCGCGCCTTCGTCGCCCGAGGGCAATGATCCCGCGGCACAAGAGACATCCGATGTTTCCGCGCCGGTTCCCGGAGCCGTCGCCGCCGAGCCGTCCAAAAAGCGTATGAGCATAAAATCGCCGATGGTCGGGACTTTCTTCAACGCGCCCGCGCCGGACCGTCCGCCTCTGGTGATAAAGGGAAATCACGTGGAATATGCCCAGAAGGTCGGCGTCGTCGAGGCGATGAAGATATTAAAGGATGTCGTCTCTCCGGTAAAGGGCGTTATTGTCGAGGTCCTTGTGGAAAACAATACTCCCGTAGAGTACGGACGGGAGCTTTTTCTGGTCGAGACCCAGGAATAATATCCACTCGCAATCTCACAATAAGCGAGATTGCTTCGTCGTCCCGATGTCCGTCGGGAGTCCTCGCAATGACATTGGAAAGTTTATGTTTAAAAAAGTGCTTGTGGCCAACCGAGGGGAAATAGCCGTCAGGGTAATCCGCGCTCTGGGCGAGATGGGCATACGTTCGGTGGCGATACACTCCGAGGTTGACAGAAACTGCCTCCACGTGGAAATGGCCGACGAGAAAATCTGCGTGGGGCCCGGCCCGTCTCTGGAGAGTTATCTCAATATTCCGAACATAATATCCGCCGCGCTGATAACCAAGGCCGACGCGATACACCCGGGCTACGGCTTTCTGGCGGAAAACATTTATTTCGCCCAGGTCTGCGGCGATTCCGGTATTTCTTTCATAGGTCCGACGCCCGACACCATCAAGAAAATGGGCGATAAAATCGCGGCCAGGCAGATGATGAAAAAACTCGGAGTTCCCGTCGTGCCGGGCACCGACGGTCCTGTCACTTCCGGCGACCCCGACATTTTCAAGACGGCCAAAAAAATAGGCTATCCGATAATAGTCAAGGCGTCGGCCGGCGGCGGCGGCAAGGGTATGCGAATAGTCAAATCCGAGGACGAACTCAAAGATGCCCTTGATATAGCCGGCGGCGAAGCGAAAAAGGCCTTCGGCAACGATTCGGTTTATTTCGAGAAATATCTCGACGAGCCGCGCCACGTAGAGTTCCAGATTCTCGGCGACAAAAAAGGCAGGATAGTTTACCTGCCCGAGCGCGACTGCTCCATACAGCGGCGCCACCAGAAACTCGTGGAAGAAAGTCCTTCGACGGCCGTTGAGAGATCGTTGCGCAGGAAGATGGGCAAGACCGCCCGCCTTGCCGCCGCGGGCGTAAAATACCGGACCGTCGGCACCGTGGAGTTTCTGCTCGACAAAAAAGAAAATTTTTATTTTATGGAGATGAACACGCGCATACAGGTCGAGCATCCCGTCACAGAAATGATAACGGGCATAGACCTCGTCAAAGAGCAGATAAGGTTGGCCGCCGGCGAGACGCTGGATTACGATTCCGACGACATCAAGATAAACGGCCACGCCATAGAATGCCGCATAAACGCCGAAGACCCCGACCGGGATTTTATACCTTCGCCGGGCAAGGTCGAGCGGTTCATATCCCCGGGCGGAATGGGCGTGCGTGTGGAGACGCATCTTTATTCCGGATATATCATCCCTTCTTTTTATGATTCTCTTCTGGCTAAGGTCATCGTGAACGACAAGACCAGAAAGGCGGCCATCGCCAAAATGCGCGGTGCGCTCGGCGAGATGAAAGTCGAGGGCATCAAGACAACGCTTCCTCTTCACAAAAGAATATTCGAAAACGAGGACTTCGTCAAAGGCGACGTTTATACCAATTTTCTCCAGAAGCATATATTCTCCATATAGCCCGTTCCGACGGCGGCGGGAGCAATATTTATGAAAAAGAAAATAGAAAAAATAATACGCGAGAGTTCCAAGACCGCCTCGGCGCTCGCTTCTCAGGCCGATGTCATCGCCGCCGCGTCCGCCAAAATAATCGCGGCTTTCCGAAAAGGCGGCAAACTCATAGTTTTCGGCAACGGAGGTTCGGCCGCCGACGCGCAACACTTCGCCGCCGAGCTCGTCGTCAAGTTCGAGAAAAAAAGAAAGGCCTTGCCGGCTATCGCGCTAACCGTCAATACTTCTTCCATAACAGCCTGCGCCAACGATTTCACTTACGAAGAGATTTTTTCCCGTCAACTTGAGGCGATTTTATCCGACGGCGACATTGTGGTCGGAATATCCACAAGCGGCAACTCCCCCAACGTGGCTCGCGCTCTGGAATATGCGTCGTCCCGCGGAGTCGTCACCGTGGCATTAAGCGGTCGTGAGGGCGGACGCATCGCCGAAATAGCCGATGTTGTCCTGCGCGCTCCCGCCGACGTCACTGCCCGTGTTCAGGAGTGCCACATACTGGCCATCCACGCCATCTGTAAGATAATCGAAGACAGCGTATGGGCGAAATCCTGAAACTCAATTCTCTTGTCAAAGTCTTGGCCAAGTCTCGCCGCAAAGGTGAGAGGATAGTGTTCACCAACGGCTGTTTCGACATAATCCATCCCGGCCACGTAAAGGTTTTGCGGCGGGCGAAGTCAATGGGCGATGTTCTGGTGGTCGGTCTGAACACTGACGCTTCGGTCGGGCGGCTCAAGGGTCCGTCCCGTCCTGTTTCCGACGAAAAATCCCGCGCCGAAGTCGTGTCCGCCATCGGCGGCGTGGACTATGTCGTGCTGTTCGGCGAGGACACTCCTATTAAAGTCATCAAGAAAATCCGCCCCGATGTTCTGGTTAAAGGGGCCGATTACGCGGGTGGCGAGATAGTCGGCGCCGAATACTCAGGACAGGTCGCGCGCGTGCCTCTCGTCAAGAACCATTCTACGACTCAACTGCTCTTGCGAATCAAAAAATGCGCGAAATGAATACGATGAGGTCTTCGCGCGCTGTGTTGCGCGTCGCGGACGCGAACATCAACCGATTCCGCGACGGCCTCAGAGTAGTCGAGGACACACTGCGTTTCATCCACGGCAGCCCGCTGTACTCCTCGGCGCGCCGACTGCGCGGCGATTTTTTTCGGATGTTCTCAGGCGCTTACGGCGGATTCGTCGTGTCGCGGGAGTCCGACAAAGACCCCGGCCGCTCGTCGGAGCAAAAAAAGCACTCAGGCATACCGTCGCTTCTTCGGGCGAACTTTGCCCGCTGTTCCGAGGCGCTCAGAGTGCTCGAAGAATATTCGCGCCTCGGCAGGAGGAGGATGAAGCCCGGGTTGCCGAAACAGTCCGAACTTAAAAAAATCCGTTTTAGACTTTACACGCTCGAAAAAAACGCCGCCCGCATTCTTACCAAACGTTTTGGCCGCGCCCGACGGTAAGCGCGCGACCCCGTAAAAAAATGCTCCCGACTTCATTGATTAAAGAAATCGCCCGCGCCGAAAAAGTATCCGGTAAGTTTCTGCTATCAGGCATTCGCTCCGGCAAAATAACGGTTTCTTTCAACCCTTCCGCCCGCAAGCCCGCGGTCTTCAGGCCGTTGGCCATAGGGGAAGGTTTAAGAGTAAAGGTAAACGCCAACATCGGCACGTCGAGCGACTCGACGTCTCTTGAGCGGGAAATGGACAAACTCTCCGTCGCCGTCGCGGCCGGGGCCGACGCCGTAATGGACCTTTCCACGGGCGGCAACCTCGACAGGATACGCCGCGCCATCCTATCGGCCAGCGAGGTTTCCGTCGGGACAGTGCCGATTTATCAGGCCATCTGCGAGACCGTCCGCCGCGGACATGCGCCTGAGAAAATGCCGGCGGAGTTGATTTTCGACGTCATAGAAAAGCAGGCCGCCGACGGCGTGGATTTTATGACGATACATTCGGGAGTCACCATGGCCGGTTCCGCTATGGCTATCAAACGTCGGCTTACGGGGATAGTCAGCCGCGGCGGATCTTTTCTTGCCGGATGGATGATGAAAAACGCCCGCGAAAATCCGCTTTACGAAAATTACGACCGCGTTCTGGGCATACTCAAAAAATATGACGTCACCATAAGTTTGGGCGACGGCCTTCGTCCCGGGTCTCTGGCCGACGCCAACGACGCCGCGCAGATTTCGGAGTTGAATATCCTCGGAAAACTCGTCGCGGCCGCCCGCAAAAAAGGCGTAAGCGTGATGGTCGAAGGGCCCGGGCACATGCCGCTTGATCAAATAATTCCGCATATAAAACAAGCCAAAAAAATAATTCTGGGCGCACCCTATTACGTGCTCGGCCCGCTTGTCACCGACATCGCCGCCGGTTACGACCACATAACCGGAGCCATCGGCGGAGCCGTCGCGGCATGGGCCGGCGCCGACTTTTTGTGTTACGTGACTCCGACGGAGCATCTCGGCCTTCCCGACGAGCGCGCCGTCAAAGAAGGCGTGATGGCCTCGCGCATCGCGGCGCACGCGGCCGATATCGCTCGCGGCTTGAAAAACGCTCGAGCCATTGACGACGAACTCTCGAACCGCCGCAAAGCCCTCGACTGGAAAGGACAGAAAAAACGGGCTCTCGACCCCTCGAAGTTCGACGATGCCGCGAGGCTTACCCCGCGGCTTGCGTCGTCGAAAAATGCCGTCTGCTCGATGTGCGGCGACTATTGCGCGATGAAACAGACATGAAAA
>JASEHK010000045.1 GCA_030018875.1 Endomicrobiia bacterium
CTACTATCTACTCGCTACTATCTACTGTCTTTATATTCGTCGCAAACGGTTTTTTCCCAGAGTTTTACTCCGGATTTGTGGGCCGCGCGCGCAAGAGCGTGGGCCGCGACGGGGGCGGTAAGCAACAAGAAAAGAAGACACAGTAGCGCCTTCACTCCGGCCGCCGTAAATCCTCCGCTTAAAAGAAATACTCCGAAAAGTATTCCGCAAGTTCCGAGAGTAACCGACTTGGTCGAGGCCTGAAGGCGTGTGTAGTAATCCGGAAATCTCACTAAGCCGAGACATCCCAGGAGGTTGAACATAACTCCGACTACTATAAAGGCCTTTCCCAGAAACTCAAACATTATGTATTCCTCTGACGGACTTCGTCATTCGTCGAACTTCTTCCCTTCAAGATATTTCGCAAGAGCCAGCATTCCTATGAAACTCTGCAGCGCCCAGGCTATCGCTATGTCGAGATAAAAAGATTTCCGGGTTGTCATATAAAGCATCGCGCAGAAACCTATTATCACAAGACCTATTATATCGGTGGCGAGGGCTCTGTCGGGCGCGGTAGGCCCGGCTATAACGCGGATGAGCGAGAGAAAACAGCATAACAAAAGCACTCCCGAAAATTTGGCGGCAAAGGTATAAGACGGCATCAGCCATAAAACCGCGGCGGCGAGGAGCGCGGCATATACCAGTATCAGTTTGAGCCCGCCCGTACGGTCTTTCATTCGAAAACCTCGATTATTATTTTCTCGAACTTTTCCACGACACGGCGGCAAACATCTTCGCCGCCCGACGACGGGGCGTTGATCCAGTGTATAAAAAGATGACCCGATTCAATATCAGCGTCAATGGTGAAAGTCCCGGGCGTCAGAGTGATGAAGTTCGAAAGAAAGGTTATGCTCGTTTCGGTTTTACATTTTGTGCGGACTTTGAGTATCGCGGGATTAAGCGGCATCTTCGGATGCAGGACGCGCATCGCCATATCAAGATTGGCCTTAAAACATTCCAACGCGAATATCGCCAGAAACTTAAAAAACATCGCAAAACGCTTCCATTGCATGAACTTCGACGGATTTCTGGTCCAGTCGGTCTTAAACGTCAGAGACACCAATGCCGCGGCGAGGGCGCCGACGAGAACTGATGATGGCGCGAATGTAAAGGTAAGAAGAATCCACGCGACAAAAAGCGTAAAGAATATTATTATCTTGTTTCCCATTATTTTATCGCGCCCGCCGAATATTCCAGCGCTCTGACGAGAACCATCGCGGCCGGTTGTATCAAAGTGTCGCGCACCACCGGGTAAAAAATCCCCAGAAGCACGCAGGCGACTGCAAGCGCCGCCATCGGCAGAGTCATTGAAAGCGGAACCTCTTTTACCGACGAGAGATTCTCTTTGGTCTTGCCCCAGAAAACATATTTCTGAACTTTGAGAAAACTCGCCAGCGTAAGGACACTAACTATCGCCGCGGCCGCGCCCGCAAAATACCGTCCGGCCTGAAAGGCCGCTATTATTATCATGAACTTCGACCAAAAACCGTTCAACGGCGGAACGCCCGCTATCGCAAGAGAGGCAGTAAGCGAAGTCGCTCCTGTAACGGGCATTCTCGCGGCGAGACCTCCGGCGGATTTAAGGTCTCTCGTCCCGGCGGAATACTCGACGGCGCCCGCGTTTAAGAACATCAGGGACTTGAAAACCGCGTGATTGATGAGATGATACAGTCCTGCGGCTATGCCCAGCGGCGTGCCGAGACCCAGCCCAAGCGCGATGTATCCGACCTGGCTGACGGAGTGATACGCGAGCAGCCTTTTGAAATCCCACTGACCCAGCGCCAAGAGAACCCCGACTATCATCGAGAGAACGCCCAGAAACACAAGGATATTCGGCATTATGCGCGCGACAGGCGCGATGAAGAAAAAAATCCTCGCCATAGCGTAAAGTCCGGCCACTTTTATAAGCATACCGGAGAGCATGGCCGAGACGGGAGACGGCGCCGACGAGTGAACGTCGGGAAGCCACGCGTGGAAGGGAACAAGCCCTGCCTTGAGAGCGAAGCCCGACGTCATTAACAACGCCGCCAACCTGATAGCGCCGCCGCTGGAATCGGCGGTTCGAGCGGCCAGAACCGCGGCGATGTCGGCGAGATTGAGCGAACCCGTCGCGGAATAAATTATCGCGACGCCCATTAAAATAAAAGCCGAAGCCGTCGAGCCGAGGATGACGTATTTGAACGACGCCTCGAGTTCGTCGCGACCCAGACCGAAAGCGGCGAGAGCGTACGCCGCCACGGACGCTATCTCCAGGAAAACATAAATGTTGAATATGTCGCCCGACAAAGCCAGCGCGTTCATGGCGCCGACCATCAGGTTGAACAAGGCGTAGTATTTCGCCGGAGCGGTGTAGGACTTCATGTAACCGACGGAGTAAACCGCCACGGCGGCGGCCACAAAGTTGGCGGCGAGGAGCATCAGCATCGAAAGGCCGTCGAGAACCCAGACCACGCCGAGAGGCGCGGGCCATCCGCTGAAACTATACACGAGCGGCTCACTCCCTCTGACGAAAAAAACGTAAACCGCCAGCGCCAAAAGCGCCAGAGGCGACGACACGCCCACTATCTCGGCGAATCTTCTTTTCGCGCCGCCGACGGCCGCCAAAAGAAAAGCCGCCGCCAGAGGCAACGCCAGAAATAATGTGATAATTCCGTGTCTCATCGTCTATTAAAAAGGTAGCCGGGTTCGTTCCCGCGGTGAATTTTCATACTCTTTCTACCTCTCTGACTTTCCACCGTTCTACCTGCTTTTAACTATCCTTTGAGGTTTCTTATCTCGGTTATGTCGAAAGTCCCGTGCTTCTCGTAAATTCTTAAAGCAATTGCAACTGCCAAAGCAAGGATAGCAAGGTCTATGACTATCGCCGTAAGGACTATCGCCTGAGGCAGAGGGTCAACGAAATTCGCCTCCGAGCCGACGGCAAAAATCGGGGCCGCGCCCCCCGCCTTGTACCCTATAAGCACGAAGAACAGATTGACGGCGTATGTGAATATAGCCAGACCCAATATCTTCTTGACTATATTTTTTTTGACGAGGACTCCGTAGAGTCCTACGCCGAAGAGAACAAAAACCAGAAAGTAGTTTATCATTTTTTGTCGTCGGTCCCGCCGCCCTGGAAAAACGTCATCGCCACGAATATCGCAAAAAGCCCGCCCATTACTTTCAATCCTATCGCCATATTACTGATTATTATCGTGCCGCCGCTCAAGAACTCAAACGGCGTCCCCGGGGCCAGATAATTTTTGAAAAAAACACCGGCCGCGAGACCCGAAAGCCCGATGACCAGAAACGCTAAAGCCCCGATGCCCTCGAAAATCTGGGCGCCGGAAAAAGAAAGTTCTTTCATGGCGGTATCGCGGCCGTACGCGAGCATCACGTGCACGGCGGCAAGAGCCAGCATCACGCCGCCGGCGAACCCTCCGCCGGGCGTAAGATGTCCGTGCAGAATCACGTAAACTCCGAAAAGAAATATCAGACGGACGGTCAGGCGCGTTACGGTTTTTACGATGACGGACATACCCTGCGGAGTGTTTTGTCTCATCAATCCCGCTCCTCGCGAGGTTTCCGCGCGGACTTGCGCATTATCGCCACGACCGCGACGGCGGCCGTGAAAAGCGCCGTAACTTCGCCCAGAGTGTCTATGGCTCTAAAATCAAGAATTATCGCCGAGACCGCGTTCGCCGCGCCGACGCCGGAAAGCGTCCGCGCGATATATTCCGAAGAAACTTTCATAATCGGCGAGCCGAAAGCCGGCAGGCGCGCCAAAGAAATCGAAGCGAAATAAAGCAGGGTGCCTATGGAAAATACCGCCACAAGAGCGAGCATAACCGCGCGAACGCCCGTCATCCTGGTCGTGTCTCTCTCGAGGGTCGCCCTGATTAGTATGACGAGCGCGAGTATCTCCGCGACTATCTGAGTAATGGCCAAGTCGGGCGCGCCCAAAAGAAGAAATATCACGCTAAGTCCGTATCCGGCCACGCCGACGGAGATGACGCAGGAAAGAAGGTCATTGAGCTCAAGCGCTATGACGCTTCCTATTATTATAAGAATGATTACGAGAGTTATTTCAAAATTCATAATTTTTTACGCCGGCGGCGCCGCCACGCATCAGGGGGCCAGAATCCACAGAAGCGCGGCCGCGCCGACAAGATACCACGAAAGATAAACGTAGAGTTCTCCGGTGTGCGCGAGGCGCAAAACGAATATCACTCCCTCGACGGCTTTTATGAGGAAAAGTTGCAAAAGATATATGACGCGCTCGACAGAATAGTATAGCGCCGAGGAGACCGCGCGGATGGTCTTTGTCACCAGGGCGTAAAATCCGCCATCATCCTCGCGGGAGCGGCTCGAAACGGAATAGATGCCGGCGAGCCAACCGAGTTTCTCGACGGTCTTGTAAAAATCCCCGCCGCCGAACACATACTCATCGCGGTATTCCTCCCCTCCGAAAAATATATCCGCTCTTCGCACGCGCCTCGAAATCTTAAACTGGTAAATCGCCGCGCCGGCAATGGCCGCGGCTATAACCATAAGGATGGCGGCGTACGACGTTTCGACGAGCATCGGGATACCGACGTAAATAGTGGCGAACGCGCCCAACGCGACGGATGCCGAGGCCATTATTATTTGAGGCGCGCGAAGCGCGATATTGGAGTCGGCAGCGAGAGCGGATGACTTATTCGAATCGTCCGCGGCCGACGCCGCGCGGGCGAGAAACACCGAATGAATAACCTTGAGAAAACTCGCCAGCGTAAGAGAGGAGCCGGCCATGGCGACAAAAAGAGCGACGAGAATATACCGGTTTCCAGCGACGGCGGCAGCGGCCAGAAGCCCGTGGAATATAAGCCATTTTGAAACGAAGCCGTTCAACGGAGGAACGCCCGATATCGCCAGAGACGAAACGAGCATCGAACCGAAGGTCGCCGGCATTTTCGAAGAGAGTGAGCCGAGACGCGACATCTCGGTCGTTCCAGTGGCTTTCTCGACGGCTCCGGCGCCCATCAGGAGCCCCGATTTATAGACCACGTTGTTGAACATATGAAATATACCGCCCAGAACGCCGACGGGATGGAAGGTCGCCACGCCCAAAATCATATAACCGACCTGCGAGACGCTGTGATACGCCAGAAGTTTTTTGAGGTCGTGCTGTGCGAGCGCTTTAAGCACCGAAAGTATGAGGGTGAGCGCGCCGATGGTTATCAGAACCGGCTGAAAGACGTCCGCGCGATCGCGCATGGCCGGAAGAATCCTGGCAAGAAGATAAATCCCCAGAACTTTGTCTATTATCGCCGGAAAAATAATCAGCGTGCCGACGGAGGACTTCGAAGTGGCCGATATTATCCAGTTATGAAACGGCATTGAGCCGGTCTTTGCTATCGCGCCAAAGGCGATTAGCGCGAGCGCAATCATGGAAAGATTACCCTCGGGCAAGCGCGCCATAGCGCCGGCGATGTCGTAAGTGCCCGACAATCTGGCCATGAGAACAACGCCCAGAAGCATCGCAAAATCGGAAACACCAAGAACGACCATCGCCCTCTGCGCGGTCGGCTCGTCGGTATCCTGCAAAACCAAATAAAGCGCTGCAAGAATCACGCCCCAGAAAACGAGAAGCGTGAAGAAATCCGCCGAGAACACGGCGCCGGCGGCCGCTGCGGCGGCGACGAGATAAAGCGCGGAACTTTTTTTCGTAGAAATCGCCGACGAGAAAATAAAGAACACAAAAAACGCGGACGTCATCAGAACGCCGAATATCGCGGCGAAAGAATCTATCCTGAGGTTAAAACCGCCGGAAATCGTCGTCGGAAACCATCCCGAAGAAAACTCGAAAGACGAAGGATAGACGGCGAACAGAACGGCGGCGACCAGCGCCAAAAACGACGCGTAGACCGACGTTATTGCGCGGGCCTTACGCCACGAGGCGGGCATAAAAGCCACAGCCAGCCCCGTGAGGGCGAAAACAACGGGAATGAAAAGCGTGGAGCCGTTCATAAGATTTTCGATATCAACCCCGTCGGAAACTGTATGAGAATGCCCAGCGCAATCGAAATTACGCCTAATGCGACAACGGCGAAAACCATCGAGACCGGACCCTCGCGGCGAGAGGTAACGGCCTCGCCGGCATCCTGTGTGAAGGCCTTTTTATAAAATCTGAAAATGTAGTACATCGTCATAACCGCGGCGACGAGCAAAAGAAAGGCGGAAAAAAATCTGTGCGAATCAAGCGCAGCCGAAACGATGGAGTACTTGGCGAAAAAACCTACGGTCGGAGGAATACCCACGAGAGATAAAGCGCACATTATGAAGGCCGCGTCCGTAAAAGGCATGGTTTTTTTAAGACCGCCCAACAGACGCAAGTCCTTGGCGCCGAGAGTGTGCTCTATTACGCCGGCCGACAGAAACAGCCCGGCCTTCGCGAAAGAATGCGCCATTATATAGGTAAAGCCCGCGGCGACGGCCGTCACCGTGTTGAGCGAAAACGCGAACATTATGTAAGCGAGCTGCGATATCGTCGAATAAGCCAGAATTCTTTTTATGTCGTTTTCTTTGGATGCGGCGGCGGCAGCCACGAGAGCCGTCGCCACGGAGGCGTTAGAGACGAACCCGGCCACCGTCGGATCAAGCGCCATAGAAGCGTTGAAAAATCTCCAGAACGCGTAAACGCCTATCTTGACCAGCACGGCCGCGTGCAGAAGAGCCGTGACCGGAGTCGGGGCAACGCCCGCGTCGGGGAGCCACAAGTGCAAAGGCAACTGGGCCGACTTGGAGAAAATACCGGCGATAATGAGAAGGGAGGCGACGGCGCCGACGCGGTATTCCTTGAGCGCGGCAAGGGAAAACGAGCCGGTGGCCGCGTAAATCAACGCTATGCCGGAAAGCATGGCGACCGCTCCGACGGAAGTTATCATAAGCGCCTGATTGGCCGCGGCGAGATGTTTCTCCTCGCGCCTCAAACCTATCAGCCGCCAGGAACATATCGCCGTAATCTCCCAAAAAATATAAAGAGCGACGAGATGGTCCGAAAAAACAAGCCCCATCATAGCGCCCACAAATACGAGGAACAGAAAGTAAAACTCGCCGGTGGACGATTCGCGCGCCATATAACCGTGCGAATATACGGCGATAAGAAGACTTACCGCCAGTACCGTTATTGCCATAAAAAACGCGAAGCCGTCGGCGACGAAAACGGCCGGAACGCCGAGGCGGGAGGCAATAGATGAAGATACGACGAAACTTTCCGTGGAAAAAAGCCGTACGCCCATCGCCAAAGCGGCGGCAAGCGAAACGAAAGCGGCGGAACTTTTCAGCGAACGAGGAAGCGCCGCCGCGAGTATCGCGCCGGCAAAGGGTATCGCAAGCCAGAGTAGGAAAATATTACCGTTTGTCATTTATTGTTACCCAAATCAGCCCTGCATGTCATACCCGCGAAAGCGGGTATCCAGAAGTTTGATGACTGGAAAGACTGGATTCCCGCATACGCGGGAATGACAAACCAAAATCAAAAGCATACGACAAAATAAAAAATCATCGCGAGATAAAACCTTCCAGTATCCTGAACGTCTTTTCCTGCGACATCTTCACGAGGTCGTCGCCGTCGAAGATTTTGGAGCCGCCCCTTATCACGGACACGCGCTCGGTGCAGCAATAGCACGGGTCAACGGCCGCAAGACACAGCGCCGCGTCGGATATGGTCTGTTCGAGAGCGGATTTTTCGTTTGTCGGAACATTCATAAAACTGGGCGCCCTGATTTTATGACGGACGGGGCGGTTCGTGCCGTCGGAGCGTATATAATGGAAGACCTCTCCGCGCGGCGCTTCGTGACGGCCGATGCCTTCGCCGGTCGGGATGGTTTTGACTTCGGTCTCTATCGGGCCGTGAGCGGTTTTTAGGCGGACGAGACACTGTTTGATTATTTTCACGGATTCATACATTTCGAGAACCCGAACGACTATTTTGTCGAATATGTCGCCGTTGGAACAGACTATGACTTTGAAGTCCACCATGCCGTAGGCCGCGTAAGGGTCGTCGCGGCGCACATCTATGTCCACGCCGGAAGCGCGGGCTGTGGGTCCCACGGCGGAATAATTTATGATGTCTTCTTTCGTCAGAACTCCGACACCTTTCGTGCGAAGATGTATCGTCGGGTCGTCCATCACCGCGCCCTTGAACATATCGAGAACCGGAACAAGCCCGTCGAGCGCCGCGATAAACCCGTCCACTCTGGCCGACGGAATATCGCGCCTTACGCCGCCGATTTTGAACATCGCGTAATGCTGGCGGTTGCCGGATATTTGTTCGAGAATATCGCAGACGGTCTCGCGGTGCTTCCACGCCCACATCCACACGGTATTGTATCCCAGAAAATGCCCCGCGAGCCCAAGCCACAAAAGATGCGAATGAATTCTCTCAAGTTCCCCTATGACGGTGCGGATGAGTTTGGCTCTCGTCGGGACATCCAGCCCCATCGCGTCTTCGACGGCATTTACGTATGCGAAAGGATGGCTCGTGGAACAGATGCCGCAGATTCTTTCCACCAAAAAAGTCACCTGGTCGAAGGTCTTGGACTCGGAGAGTTTCTCGATGCCGCGATGGTTGTATCCTATCTCGATATCGAGTTGCTTTACTATCTCCCCCTCGACGTGCAGACGGAAAAACTCCGGCTCCTCCTGTAAGGGGTGATACGGGCCTATGGGGACAACGGTTCGTTTCGGGTCTTTATTTTGGGTCATTTTGATTCTGCCTCAAAGGATATTTGCCGCTCGGCCAATCGTCGGAGAGAAGAAGCCGCTTCATATCCGGATGGCCATTAAAGTCCACTCCGAACATTTCGTTAATCTCTCTCTCTATCCACTCGAACGCTTTGGCCAGCGGGGCCAGAGACGGCATTTCGGGTTTTTCCCTCGAACCCGCAAACACTCTGAGCGTTATGACGTCGCCGGATGCGTCGTCGGAAAAATGATAAAGCAGTTCTATGTCTTCTCTTGTGTCTATCGCGGTGGTTATGGAGAATCGAAGCCCGAGCGTCTTAAATATGTAGCGCGCCATATCTTCCAGCGCGGATTTCTCTATGTCGAGATACCATCGCCGAGGGTTCTTTTCGAACGATTTTTTTATCACTCCGGCTTTTTCGGCGAGAATATTATCTATGGCTCTTTCGCTCATTTTTTTCCTTCCAAAGCGGCTATAAGTTTGACC
>JASEHK010000046.1 GCA_030018875.1 Endomicrobiia bacterium
GGTGAAATAAACCTCGCATGGTCGGCGCCTTCCGACGACGGACAGGGCGTCAAACCTCTCATGGGCGGCTACATAATAAAATACTCGTCGGTGCAAATCATCAATTCGTCGAACTTTAACGCCCCCGCTTTCGCCCACGGCTCCGTCATCATTTCCACTTCGGGTGTCGCTCCCGACGCCGCCGTCGGATATACACTTTCTCTTACACCCGGCGCGTCTTACTGGTTCGCCATAAAATCCACCGACACCGCGGGCAACCTTTCGGTGTGGAAATCCTCGGCGGATGTTCCGACGGTCAACACCGCCGCCTACGGCTGGGCATACGACGCCGCTCCTGCGGCTCCGGCCAACCTTGCCGCGACGGCTTCGGACAATTCTGTAATGCTCACGTGGGACGCCGTCGCCGCCGCCGATTTATCGCACTACGAACTCTTCTACTCGTCCACAGCCCCGTACGATTTCTCGGATAATCTCGTGGCGACCGCAACCGTCAATACCACGTTTACCCACACGGGTCTTGAAGACCACGTCACCCACTATTACAAGGTAAGGGCGGTTGACCTGCCGCCGTCGGTTCTTTACGGCGCTTTTTCAAACATCGTCTCCACATTCCCGCAGCCGTCGGCGCCTTTCGCCCCGTCGCTGTCGTATGATTTGACCGCCACAACCACCGACTCTATAAAATGGATGGTTACCGACAACGCGGCCAACGAGACGGGACTCCATATTTCATCCGCCGCGAACACCGGCGCGCGCCTCTGGTCGAGCGCGGGTCTGGCCTCGACCGGCGGCACGACTTCGTGGATAGAGACGGGCTTCGGAGCGAATGAAGCCGTAACCCGTTACGCCGAGGCGTCCAACGCTGTCGGAAGCGCGTGGTCGGGTTCGCTGACCAGATACACCCGCTCGCTATCTCCTTCGACTTTGGCGGCCGACGCGGTTTATTTCTCGTCCGTCACTCTTTCGTGGTCGGCAAACGGCAACCTCGGCTCGCCGAAATACGAAATCTCTATATCGTCCGATAAGTTCTCCGTATTCTTTGCCACGCCAATCGCTCTTGCGGCCAACCACACCGCCGTAACCGCCGACATCACCGGACTTGTTCAGGGCGCGACCTATTGGGTCCGCGCGCGCGCTTACAACGGCGACAGCATTGCCTCGGTGTTTTCGTCAACGATGAACTTGACCACCGACCGCGTCGCGACGCAATATCTGAAAGTGGCCAATCAAGGTTTTGAGTTAACGCCCAATCTCTCCGGTTGGTCAAAAGAAGGTGTTACTCCGTCATCCACTTTGATTGACCGTTCGGTGACGCAAAAGAGAAGTGGTTCTTACTCCTGTAAGATGGATAACCCGACAGCCGATTACAATGCTCGCAGAATATTGTCTTCTTCGTCAACTATAGTAGCGGGAAATAACTACTCCGTCGGCGCATGGTTTTATATCAATCTGACCGCCGGAGCCATAGGTGATACGCAGATACGCATAGGGATGAGGTGGATAGATAACACGAACACCGTCATATACACGAGCACCTCCGCCGACTTGAATTTGTCGGCATTCGGAGGTTGGGAAAAACTATCGTATTCGGACGTGGCTCCGGCCAACGCGGTAGCCGCCGTGATGAGCATTGCCGTTAAGGAAACCATCGGTAACGATAACGATGTTTACATAGACGATGTTGACTACCGCCCCGACACAATCGCACCCGGCGCAATCACCGACCTCGCCGCCGTCAAAGGCGCCAACCCCGGCGAAATAAATCTCGCCTGGACCGCCGTCGGCGACGACGCCTACGCCGAGAACAACGGCGCGTCCGCCGTCTACACTCTCAGATACGCGACCTATCCTATGGTGGCCTCGTCGTCGTGGACTTGGCGAAACAACGCGGTGGTTTATTATCAGGCGTGGCCTGTCGCCGCCCTCGGTGCGACAGCAAACCGCACGCTCTCGCTTTCGCCGGGCGTGACATATCATTTCCTGATAAGAACTCAGGATGCGGCGGGGAATGTTTCGGAGTTCGACACCAATTCTCTGGTGGCGCAATCCTCCGCCTGCGCGAAAGAGGGCGTTATAGGCGGCGTCAGAATAAACGAAGTTGCGCCCGACCAGACGGCGGGACAGTTATATGACTTTATCGAACTTTACAATCCCGGGCCCGATACGCCCAATATATTAGGTTGGGAGTTTTTCGATTATTACACGCAGGATACATATCTCGAAAAAGTGGAGGGAAACTGGAACTTCCCGGCCAATTCCTATCTCGTTTTGAGAGCGGCCACGGCTCTTACGCGCAATATGACCACGCCTGTTACTGTATCCGCAAATCATTACGAACTCATCAGCAACAAGGCCGGCTTTTCCCAGACGGACAATGTGATTGTGATAACCACAGGCGGAGTCAACGCAACGGTTCTTGACGCCGTGTGTTACGCAGATATGAGCGGTTCGCTTACGAACTCGACTCGCTTGCGCGCCGCCTATAACGCCGCGATCTCAACAGGGCAGTGGTTCGGCCCGCTCGCCGACGGCGCCAACGACGCGACCGTAGAAAGATATATGGCATCCTCACTTTACAACACGTCTTCCAACTGGGCGATAGCCAGAAACAATCTCTCCACCGACGGAACCAATCCCAGTTATATGGAATGGGCGATGAATCACACCGCCACGCGCGGCGGCTCCAACGGCGCGTTCGACGCGACGCCGCCTGCCGCCGTCGGCAATCTTGCCGTTGTGCCGGGCGCCAACCGCGGCACGATGCGTGTTACATGGACGGCAGTCGGCGACGACTCCAACACGGGCGCGGCCTCCGGATATTTGCTTAAAACCAGAACCGACCTTATGACGGGCGACAACTTCGATTCGTCGGCGAATTACGCTTTCACTTCCAAGGAAGGCCAGAGCGATACGGACAGATGGGCGCCCAAGGCGTCGGGACAGGCCGAGAGTTATCTTATAGGCGGATTCGACGCCGGCACGACTTACTTTGTCGGCCTTAAAGTCCAGGACGAGCGTCCGAACTCTTCGGCGCTCTCCAATGTCGTATCTACGATGGCCGCCAATGTCATAGGTTCAAACGTCAGAATAAATGAAATCGCTACTCTTACCGCCAGCGCCGACTGGGTAGAGTTCTACTGCGGTACCGGCCCTGTCAATGTCAACGGTTGGCAAATTCTCTCGATAGTGACCGGCGGCGCGAGCGAAACGACATTCAAAACTTTGCCCGATATCACACTTCAAACGGGCGACTATCTCGTCTATAACTGTGTTGCCGGCACGGACGAAACCAACGCTTCGGGCAAAGGCGTCAACGGCTACTGGGACGTTTACGGAGTCAACGACCCCGACGGATTCAGAGGCGTCGTAACCCTGAAAGATAATTTCGCCAATATCGTGGACTTCCTCGCCTATTCTCAGGGAACCGCGCCGACGTGGGGACCGATTTGGGCATCCGCCGCCGCTTGGAAACAGTGGGCGCCTTCCGCCGCCGCCGTTGCCGACGCGGCCGACTGGGCGGGCGGAGACGCCTCAAAGTCCCTTGGCAGAAACTCTTTCTCCGACGACACCGATGACACCGCCGCCGCCAAAAATGACTGGAAGATTTATCTTGTCCCGACAAAAGGCGCGCAAAATGACGATGTGCCGCCCGGCGCAGTCACCAATCTCTCCGCGCTGGCCGACTCCGCCATTGAGGGAAAAATAACTCTTACGTGGACTGCCCCCGGCGACGACGGCATAGTAGGCAACAATTCCGGCGGGTACTATATGGTCAAGTACGCGACTTATTCCGTCGAGACGAGTTCCCTGGCGTGGTGGAATTCCATATCCACGACAACCGCCTCCTCCATTGCCAAGGGCTGGAAAATAAAATCTCCGCCGTCCGCAGTGGGTTTGACCGAAACGCAGATACTCACCGGACTATATCCCGCGACGACGTATTACTTCGCCGTCCGCGCGGTTGACGACGTAGCCAACTGGTCGGCGCTTGATTTGCAGCTCGGCGCCGCCGACCCCGCCGTTCAGGCGCAGGCCATAGTAACCAACCTCGCCCCCGCCGCTCCGACGGGGGTCACAGCGGTTTCAAGCAACACGGCCGCAATGCTTTCATGGAGCGCCAATACCGAGCCCGACTTAAAGGAATACATAATATCCAAAAACACCGTCAATGACTTTGCCGACGGCGGCACGTCTCTCGTGGCCGTGGTTTCGTCGGCGGCTGCGCGCTCATACACCGACGGAGGTCTTGCCAACGGCGTAACATACTATTTCTGGATACAGGCAAAGGACACTTTCGGACTCACGGGCTCCACGTCGGCGACGGTATCGGCTTACCCGATTATAACTCCTCCGTCGGGGCTCGCTGCCGCGCACAAGGGTTCATGGGTCGAGCTTTCCTGGGTTGCCGCCCCCGATTACGCCTCGACGAACTTCGCGGGTTACGCAATATACCGCTCGTCGGTGTCGGCTTCGTCGGACTTTAACCTCCTGACGGTTTTGACGGGCGGCGGAGCCGCGACTCACTATGATACTTCGTCGGTCTCGGCGACTCAGACATATTATTACTTCCTGCGCTCGTCGGACACCGCCGGGCCAGAAAGCGCCGCGACATCGGTCGTTACCGCCGTCCCCGACGACAAAGGCCCGGTGATAACGGCCATAAGCCCGTCGGCAAACACTGTGCGCGTGGCCGTCAAGGGTTCAAAAATAGTTATCGAGGCGGTCATCGCCGACGACGCGACCACGCCCTATATCTCCGGCGTCAATTCAGGGACCGTCAGTATAGCGTACACCACATCCACATCCGTCGGGGCCACGTACCTTGCGCTGGACATAGTCGCAGGCAGCGCGTCCTACGACGGCGCCCGTCTTTTGGGCGCTACCTTCAGAAAAGAACTCACCGCCGCCACAGCGGGCATATCCGCGCCGCTTCAAAACATACTGACCAATGGCGGCACGTTCTACTTTATCTTCTACGCCCAAGATAATGTGGTCAACTATACCGTAGGTTCCGCGCTTTATACCGCCTACATCCAGTCCGAGCCGAAAACCGTCGCCGCCGTCACCGCCGCCGCGGGCGGCACGGTCGCTCTCACCGACGGCAACCCCGACGACGGCGAGACATCCGTCGCGATTCCCGTCGGAGCGCTTAAGGGCGATACCTCGATAACCGTGGAGCAAAAAAATCCCGCCGCGGCCGATATTGCGCCGGCCGTCAAAGAGCCCACCATAGATATCGCCATAAACGGCGGCAAGCCCGTGGCCGTCTATCACTTCGGTCCTGCGGGCACGGTCTTTGCCAAACCCGTCACGCTTACGCTTCTTTACTTCGAAGAAGGCAATACGATAAAGAACATTGCCGGCGACGCCATCGCGGCCGCCCGGGAAGACGACCTGAGAATTTACTGGTGGGACGGCGTCGAGTGGAGATACGTCGGCGGCACGGTTGACAAAACCAAGAACACCGTTTCGGCCAAGGTATCGCACTTCTCGCTCTACGCCCTTTTCGCCTCCAAGGGCGCTCCGGCGAAACCCTCGGCGATGGAGAAGTTCGTAACCCCCAACGGCGACGGTTTCAACGACACTTTGCAGTTCGACGGCTCGTCGGACGATTTTAAAGAGATAACGATATACGACATCAACGGCAAGATAATAAGGAAACTCGAGTCCGTGAACATCTGGGACGCAAAGGACGAAAACGGCAAAGTCGTCGAGATAGGCGCTTATATCTGGCGCGCGGTCTACATGAACGGCACGGCGAATTACGGTACGGTTGTTGTGGCGAAGTGATGCGCAATAGGTAATAGGGAGTAGGCAATAGGGAGTAGGCAATAGGCAATAGGGGGGCATAGTGGGGCAGATTGTAGATTATAAGGACTTAAAGGTTTGGACAAAAAGTTACGAATTGGCGTTGTTTATATACAGAGTAACGATGAATTTTCCAAAGAGTGAGATTTACGGCATAACTTCTCAGATGAGGCGGGCCGCGGTTTCAATGCCTTCGAACATAGCGGAGGGTTATCGCCGGAGATACACGGGCGAATATCTACATTTTTTATCTTTCGCATTCGGTTCGTGCGCGGAGTTGGAGACGCAGATATCGCTGACAAAAGATATTGGATTCATGAGCGAAGTCGATTTTCACAATGCTTACGGGCATACGCAGGAGATATCAAAGATGTTGGGCGCCCTTGTAAAATCGCTTAAAAAAATATGAAGATATTGAAGAAAATATTATTGCTTCTGTTTTTACTACTGCCTATTGCCTATCCCCTATATCCTGCCTTCAAAGAAAACATCTGGCCCGCAAGGGCATCGGCAATGGGGGGAGCATTCTGCGCCGTCTCAAACGACGTCTCGGCGATGATATTCAACCCTGCGGGGCTTTCTCAAATCGAGCGGCGCGAAGCCAACTTCGGGTACACCCAGAAGTTTATGGGGCTTCCCAACGTTACCGTCGGAAATATGGCGGTGATGTTCGGGTATCCGTTCGAGAAAATCGGAACGTTCGGGATTTCATATCTCTCGAGCGATGTCTCGTCGCTCTATGCCGAGCAGACGCTCGCGCTCTCTTATTCGGCCCCTATACACAAGATGCTCGGCACCAAGACCGTAAAGGTCGGCAAGCGCTCTATGGAATTTCCTAATATGACACTCCCTGTTTACGCCGGATTGAACCTTAAAATGCTTTCCATAAAATACAACACCGCCGGCGACGAGCGCGCCGCCAAAGACCCCGTTTTCGCCGACGCTCAGGTATCGGGTGGGCTTGCCGCTGACCTGGGATTTTTGGTCAAGCCCACGGAGAAGTTATCGTCGTCGCTGGTTGTCAAAAACCTTCTTTCACCCAATCTTGCCATAGGCAAGGACTCCGCAGGCGCGGCGGCTTCCGAGCCCGCGCCTATGGAAATAGGCGTAGGTGCGGCTTATCGCTTCGGAGATTTTGGAGCGTTCGAGGATTTCGTCGCTGCGCTCGACATAGCCAACCGTATGCCCAAAGACGCCGCCGCCGAAATGAACTGGCGTCTCGGCGCTGAGTCGTGGTTCGCTTATCACAGATACGCCGCGCGTATCGGGTTCAACAATACCGAGTTGGCGCTGGGCGGAGGGTTGATTCAAACCGTCGGCTCCGTCGAGATTCAGTTGGATTATTCGTTCGCCCTGCCGTTGAGTGTGTCGGACAACTCCGGCCATCACAGGCTTTCCGTAACGACAAGGTTTTAAAATAAAAGGTAGAAAGGTAGAAGACGTGAAGCGTGAATCGTAAAGTGTGAAGGGTTAAAAGAAAACTACTATTCACGATTTACCCTTCACCCTTCACCCTTAACCCTTCACTTTTCACCTTTTTCACAGGAGGATACATGTTTAAGAAACTTTTCGCGGCAGTCATTGTTTCCGTCGTGATTGCCGGAGTTGTTTACGCGCAGCAGACGCCGGCCAGAGAAATAGTGGTAACGGCCGTCGAGGTCGCGCCCATGGACGAAGGCCCCGTCAAAGGACTGGCCAAAGTTACTATCAACGATGTTGTTGAAATCTCGGAGATTCAGGTTCTTAAAGTAGGCGGCAGGACGTCTCTTAAGTTTCCCGAATACATATCGAAGAAAGGAAAGGTGTATCCCCAGATTACCGTGCACACCAAGCAGGCCAACGACGCGCTGCTCAACGCCATAGAGACCGGCAAGCCGTCGGCCGGCAAGGCAAAGGCCATCTCGTTTAAGGTCACAAAGTTCTCCAAGTTCACCCGTCCGTCGAAGCTTAAGGTTTTCGCGGCCGTAATGTTCAACGACGCCATCGAAGTCGAGTGTAAAATAATGGAAGGCAACAAAGGCCCCTGGGTATCGTGGCCGGCCCGCAAGCCCGACGACGGCGGCAGAAAATGGATAAATCAGGTAGCCATCAAAAACAAGGCCGTGAAAGACGCCATCGAAAAGACCCTCCAAGAGAGATACGCCAAAATGGGCTCAGGCGGCGAGGACGAATACGAGTAAAACGGTCGCCGACGTCCCGCTGATTTTTGACGCCGACCAAATAGAACGAACGCGGCTCGAGCAGTTTGACGTACGCAGGGGGCCGCGTTTTTATTAAAATGGATTATTACGGCTTATTCAAAAGGATAAACGAACTCGGTGTCGGCTACATCGTGGTCGGCGGCCTTGCCGTGAATCTTCACGGCATTCCGCGCCTGACCTACGACGTGGATATGCTGGTGGAGATGTCGGATGAAAATCTCAATAAACTTCTCGGTTTTCTGAAAGAAATGGGATACAAGCCCAAAGCGCCCGTGGATATTCTTGATTTCGCCGACCCCGTCAAAAGGAACGATTGGATAGCGAATAAAAATATAAAGGCGTTTTGTCTCGTAAGCGACAAAGCCCCGGTAAGAGAAATAGATTTGATAATAGGCGCACCCGTGGACTACGCGTCCGCCAAGAATAACATCGTTTTCTACGATTTATACGATACCAAAATTGCGACCATCGGCATTGACGATCTTATAAAGATGAAAAAGGCCGCCGCCAGAAAACAGGACGACTCGGATATAGAGCACTTAAAGCGCGTCAGATGAAAGCGAAAAAAGGTTTTTCCTATTATATTGAAGACGAAATGCTCAAAGAATACAAAGGGTTTTCCGTCGAGCAAAAGCTTTCATGGCTCGTCGCCGCGAACGACCTTGAACAAGGACTCGGCAAGCGGACGCGAAAACTTCATGACAAATTCAGAAAAGCGCTCATATAGGCGAAAGTAATGCAAACGCAATATGTTCTATGACAAAAGAAAGAATTGTAGTTGCTCCGACGTTACGTCGGAGCGGTTTTATAAAGGCGCTGATAAATCAGCAACTACAAAATACTTAA
>JASEHK010000047.1 GCA_030018875.1 Endomicrobiia bacterium
CGGAGCAACTACAATTCTTTCTTTTGTCATAGAACATATTGCGTTTGTATTAAATGTAGTTGCCAGTAGCCGCATCGCCTTGCGATGCCTTGATACACCTCAAAGGACATAATTTCCCAGTTCATTCGCCGACCAAGGTCGGCAAATACAATCCAATCGTTATTTAATTGACAAAACCATGCTCAAAGACGAACTGGAAAAATTAAAGAAAGAGTGGGCATCCAAGATAATGCTTTCGCCCGGCGGTGAGTCCGCGTCCGAACTTTTCTTGAGGCGCGTGGACATAATCGAGGCTATGTCCGCCGAAGAAACATCCAAACTTAAAAAACAGAACGCCGCTCTGCGCGAAGAAAATGAAATCATAAGGGGCCTCATCGGCGCCGGCGATGTCGAGACCAAGGTCAAGATGCTTTCTCTTGTCGAGGAAACTCGTTTTTTGAGAGACGGCATAACCGACATTAAAAAAGAAGCCGACTCCCGCGCGGAGGCTCTCGAAGCCTTCGGCGTCGAGACGGAAACCATGAAGCGCGACGCCCTTATCGTCGAGGACGTCCACAAAAAAGAGCTTGAGCGTTTGCGCGAAATTATCGCCGCCGCCGAGAAAAATCTCTCTGACATCGTCTCGAAATGGAAAAAGAAATTCGACGCCGCGTCCGGCGAACTTCGCTCTCAGAGAGCGTCGTATCAGAGCCGACTTGAGTCGGCGTCCGTTGAGCTGTGGGGCTTTTCGCGGGTCGTTCTCGACGGATGGGTCATGCACGTGCGCGACACACTCGGCGCGGTTTTCGGGGCGACGGATTATCTTTCCGCGTGTCTCGGGCAGAAGTTCGTTTCCGCGCGCAAACTTAGAATAGAGATAGACCCGGACATCAAACTCATTAAAGAACATACCGCCCGGACCGTCGAGACGTTCAACAAAATGGCCGAGTTTTTCTCCGTAAAGCCCGAACTCAAAAAAACCGACGTCAACGCTATTTTCAGACGATTGAAGGAGCGCTACTCCCGTCTTTTCGCTTTGAGCGTGAAGTGGCCCCAGGAAAAAGAATATCCGTCGCTGGTCTGTGACGAAACTCTCCTCGCCGATGCGTTGGGCGAGTTTATCGCCAATTCCGTGGACGCCCTGGGCGGCGAAAACGCCCGCTCGGGTTCCATCGAAGTTGCGCTTTTGTGCGACGATATTTTTTTCGCCTTCGAGGTCGGAGACTCGGGCGCCGGAGTGCCGCGGGAAAACGAGGAAAAACTCTTTACACCCTTATTCACCACGAAGCCCGGCAGGGACGGCCTCGGTCTCGTCCGCGCCAAGAGAAACATACTCTTTCACGGCGGAGAAATACTTTATTCGTCGGGAAAGTTTCGGTTCAAAATAAGCCATGAGTGATAAAATATTAGTCGCCGTCACAGATCCGTCGGACCGAGCCGCCATAACAGCGGCCCTGAAAAACTCGAGCTACGGGGTATTCGACATAGGGGAAATGGTCTCGGCCGCCGACGCTTTTTCGAAGGTGAATCCGTCGGTAATCGTCGCGGACACGGAGTTCACTGACTGGTTTTTGGCGCAGTTCTCCGTGTCGGCGCCAAGAGAACTACCCGTTATATGCTATCTTAAAGACCATAACGCGCGTCTCGCTTACGATTACCTCAAAAAAGGAGCATTCGACTGCATCACCGCCCCGCTTCGACCGATAGAGATAGTTGATATCATCAATAAATCCCTGAGCAAAGATGTGCTGTCTTTCGACAAGGCCGCCAGGCAGAACATATTCGATTATCTCGCCGCCCTTCCGACGGTAAAAAAGATTTATCTGGGCGCGGGGACAGCAGCATTTCTGGGCGTTTTCTGGCTGGCTGTTTATCTTACCGTCCGTCCGAGCGTAAAAAGCGAAATAGAGATACCGAACCGCAACATAACCGGATTAGTCGCCGGAGCCAGGACGGTTTTCGTAAGCGATTGGTTCACGCAATCGGTTTACAGATACGCCCGCGCGCGCGGCGAATTGCTCGATGTTTATTATTTTTCGGATTTCGGCCCGCTCGGCCTCGCCACCGACGGAGTTTCTGTTTATTCCGTCGGCACGGACTCTAAAATCCGCAGGCACGTCATAAACGAAGCCGCCAGGCGCCTTGAGACAGCCGAGGAATACGCGGCGCCGGGGCTTATGTCCGGCGGCGGCATTTTCGTCGAAAATGATTTCGTCTGGGCCGGCGACCCTCAGACGAAGAAATTGTTCCTGTACGAAATAGTCAGAGCCGCGCCGCCCGCCGCGGGCGGATTAAGAAAAATAGGCGAGTATTCCACCGGAGGGATATCTCCCGTGTCGGTATGGAAGAAAGGCGACAGGATATATCTGGCCGACGGCGCCACAGGCTCGGTTTTTTCAGGTCGCATTCTCGACGATAAATTTATACCGCAAAAAGAAAATACGCCGCCGCCCGGCGCCAAAATCGCGGCGTTCGCGGCCGAGGGCTCGAAATTCCTGGCTGTGTTCTCGGGCGACAAGACATTCCTTCGCCGCGCCTCTTTCAAATAAAATGAAATTTAACGTTTACGTGCTCTATCCTTTCGACCTGGGCCTCGAACTTGATTTTAAGGGCCGCGCCGCCGACGAGTTCTTTAAGTCAATGTCGTCCAAAAAAATATCGCTGCCGGTTTCGGCCGGCGATTCCCCCGCGCGCATTTCTCCGGTCATCGAATCCACCACGAATGTTTACAAGTTCGGAGTCGGCGTGACTCAGATAAAGCTTTTGGTCGAATGCGAAATGAAGGAACTCGCCGAATTGTCTTTTTCCGTGGAGAATGTAAGGATAGGCAAGACGAGGCTCGACGAATACGCGCGTTCCGTGGCCGAGGGCGTTACGCGGCGCGCTCAAAAACTCGCGGCGCACAGCTACGAACTCAGGCTGCCCGACGCCGAGATATTTCCGATATTTACCGCCGACGACCCTCTTGCCGACGACGCGGCGCGGTTTATCGAGCGCAACAAGAAAGTCATTTTCGGCATACTTTCCGGCGAGCGCGATTACGAGCGTCTCTCCGAATACGTTTTGGAGCAGGAAAAACTCGTTAACTACGGCTATTATGAAAACGAAATCATTCTCATAAAACGGTTCGGGGCTTTCGTTGCTTCTTCCGACGCCGCCGCCGTGGCCGACATGATAAAACTTGCGCTGGCGCAATACTGGTCTCTCAAGTCCTACAATTATATAATGGACAAGGAACTCGACACGGCTCAGACGCTTCTGGGCGCGATGCCGCCGTATTACAAGTTTTGGAAAATGCCCTCCGCCTATCACAGATTTTCCGTCGAGGCCATAGATTTCGACAAGGACAAAATCTCGATAGTGGATTCCCTGTACAACGTTATGATAAACATTCCCAGGGTCGAGGCCGACTGGCATCTCGGGACCATCCATAAAAACGTCAACAAAGTATTCGACATTGACGGACTTTACAAAACTGTCGGCACCAAAATAGAGCGCATAGAAGAGTCCTACAACTCCGCCCGCGATTATATGTCCACGAATTTTTTTATTCTGCTCGACATAATATTTTTTCTGTCGCTGGCGTGGTCGGTTTTCGACACGGTGTTGCTTTTTACGATAGCCAGAAAGTAGGTAGAGAGGTAGAGGAGGGGGAAGAGGCAATTCTTGAACAATCAAGCGCGGAGATTAAAGTGAGTGCAAAAAAATACGTCGTAAAGATAGGTTCGAACCTTCTCGTTGACGAAAAAAGAAAGGTCAATACGGGTATCATCGAGTGGCTGGCCCGCGAGATATCTTCCGTCGGAAAACACCAAATCTCCTGCGTCGTAGTCACTTCCGGCGCCATAGGCGTGGGACGGATCGCGCGAGGCGTTTCGTCGTCCAAGTTGAATATGAGGGACAAACAGGCTCTCGCCGCCGTCGGACAGCCCGAACTGATGTCCTATTACCGCGATGTCTTTGCGCGCGAACAGCTCGATGTCGCCCAGGTGCTTCTTACCAACGAGGACTTCGCTTCGCGCTCGCGCTTTATGAACATTCGCAATACGCTTCTGACACTGCTTGATTACGGCGTGGTGTCCGTGATAAACGAGAACGACACCGTCGCCACGGACGAGATAAAGTTCGGCGACAACGACACGCTTTCCGCGCATGTCGCCTCTTCACTGGGAGCGGACACTCTTGTTATGCTCACCGACGTCGAAGGCCTTTACCGCGGAGAGTTCCTGACCGAAAACCTCGTCGGAACCGTTACGAAAATTACACCGGAAATAGAAAAACTCGCCGGCGATAAATCCGGTTCGAAATACGGAACCGGCGGGATGGCCTCCAAAATAAAGGCCGCCAGGATAGCCGTTACGGCGGGCGTGCGTACGGTTCTGGCTAAGCCGTCCGACGGGCTTTTCCTGAAAATAAAAAACGGCGACGCCGGCGGAACGCTCTTTTTGCCGTCCCCTCGTCTCGACTCGAAAAAATGCTGGCTTGCTTTCGGCGCCAAAATCAAAGGCACTGTTTTTGTGGACAAGGGCGCGGCATCAGCCGTCCTGTCGGGCAAGAGCCTTCTGGCCGCCGGCGTTCGAAATTCGGAGGGGACATTCAGATACGGCGACGCGGTGAAGATATGCGAAACCCCTTCGGGGGCCGATGTTGCCCGCGGACTTGTCAATTTTTCGTCGGAACAACTCGCCAGGATACAGGGCAAACACTCCCGCGAAATTCCCGCCATTCTTTCGGATGCGACCGGTTCCGAGGTGGTTCACCGCGACAACCTTGTTATAATACAGGCACGATAAAGTAGAAGGGAGCGGGGAGAAGGGAGAAGAGAAAAAATCAAGCATCTTTTCCAAAGTGGGGTATAATTTTTTCCATCTCCCGTCCCCGTCTTTATATAAATAGAGAAACCTTATTAGGCAGTTTTCGTAGCCGCGATTTTTATGGAAATAGGAATCATAGGCCTTCCCAATGTGGGAAAGACCTCTCTTTTTAATCTCCTGACCCTTGACGCCGCGCAGACGGGCAACTTTCCTTTTACGACGATAGAACCCAACGTGGGCGTGGCTGCCGTTTCCGGCGACGAGCGACTGGCTCGTCTGGGCGAGATATACCGCCCGGAAAAACTCCTTCCCGCGACGGTGCGATTTGTGGACGTGGCGGGCCTCGTAAAAAACGCTCACAAAGGCGAGGGCCTCGGCAACACTTTTCTTTCGCACATAAGACCGCTTGACGCCGTAGCGCACGTTTTGAGGGAGTTCGACTCGAAGGATGTCGCGCCCTCGGGCGGTTCCGACGACGAGCGCGCGACGGTTGAGACCGAACTTCTGCTGGCCGACATGGACTATGCCGAGCGCGCCCGACGGAAAATCGTCACGGCGGCAAGAATAGGCGACAAGACATCGGCTGAAAGCGCGGCTTTTTTAGACGCGCTCATCGCCCGTCTCAGAAAAGGCGAAGCCGTGGACGGGGCCGCGCTTCCCGGCGCTCACCCGTCGGCGCATTATCGCGCCCGCGATTTTTTGACGGGAAAGCCTCGTTTTTTCGTCATCAATTCCACTGCCCCTTTCAGATTCCCGCCGTCCTCGGCGGACGGCGCTGTGCGCATAGACGTAAAACTCGAGACCGAGGCCTTGGAGATTCCTCCCGCGGAAAGGGCGAAGTTTCTTTCTGAATACGGGATAGAGCGGCCGGCGGCCGAGCGGGTTGTCGCCGAAGCCGCGCGAATGTTGGATCTGATAACATTCTATACCGTCGTCGGAAAAGAGGTCAGGGCGCGTCACATAAAAAAAGGTTCGAGGGCTCTTGACGCCGCCGCCGGAATACACACCGACATGGCCAAGGGATTTATCAAAGCCGAGGTGTTGTCTTGCGGGCAACTTTTTTCGGCGGGGAGCGAAAAAGACGCCCGCGCCCGCGGATTTCTGCGCGCCGAGGGCAGGGAATACACCGTCGAGGACGGCGATATTATAAAGATACATTTTCGGGTTTAGAATATAGTCGAAAGACAGGATTAAGGATTAAGTCGCTCATCAAGGTTAAACATTAGATTCGCTTTAAGGATTAAGTTTTTTGTGCTTTTTGCTTAATCCTTAATCCTTACCACTTAATCCTGTATTAGAGTTTCCCGCGACGATTTTTGTATAATCTCAACGACAAATGAAAAGAAAACGCGCTACCTTTCCGCCTTACGGAAACCGCGACGTCGAAACGGTTGTCCTTGCCGCCGGTTTGGGCACGCGGATGAAGTCGTCCGTGCCGAAGGTGTTGCACAAAATATGCGAGAAACCCATTCTGTGGTGGGTCTTGCGGTCGGTTTTTTCGGCGGGCTCCCTGCGCGTGGTAGTCGTGTGCAGGCACGCCGCCGACGACGTGGTTTCTGCGGTGAAATCATGGCGTCCGAAGGAATGCGCGTCGGGCCGGCTGGTATTCGCCGCGCAGAAAAAGCAACTCGGCTCAGGCGACGCTCTCAAATCGGCGCTTGGAAAACTTTCCGGCAAATGTCCGGTTCTGGTTATTCCGGGCGACGCTCCGCTGCTGCGTCCTTCGACGCTCAAGCGCCTTGTCGAATTTTTCAGACGCTCGGCAGGCGCGGCCTTGGTTCTGAGCGCCGATATCGAAGAACCTTTCGGTTACGGCAGAATAATGCGCTCGCCGTCGGGAGAGTTCCTTGGCATCATTGAGGAAAAAGACGCGCGGCTTGAGGAAAAAAATATAACCGAGATTAATGCCGGCGTTTACTGTTTTGCGCCAGAACATCTCAAATCGGCGCTCTCGAGCGTTCGTCCGGTCAACGCAAAAAAAGAATACTATCTTACGGATGTCATAGGTATTTTGCGAAAGCGCGGTCTCGGCGTAATCGCCAAAAAAACGCCCCAGGCGGACGAGGTCGTCGGAATAAATACTCGCGCCGACCTCTGGGCCGCGGAAAGAAATCTTCGCGCCGGCATAAACGGAACTCATATGGAATCGGGCGTCACGTTCTTGAATCCCGAAAATACTTTTGTCGGGCCGGATGTCCGCATAGGAAGGGACACTACCATCGGCTCCGGAGTTTCCCTCGTGGGCAGCACCGCGATAGGCTCGGCTTGCGTGATAGGCCACGGCTCCTACATCAAGGACAGTTCGGTCGGGGCCGCCTCAAGAATCCGCGCGTCGTATATATACGAATCGAGAATATCCTCGGATGTTCTGATAGGGCCGTTCGCGCACATCCGCCCCGGCACTGACATAAAAAGCGGGTCGCGGGTCGGCAACTTTACTGAGATAAAAAACTCTTTCGTCGGAGAGGGCACAAAACTAAGCCATCTGGCCTACGTCGGCGACACATATTTGGAAGGCGATATCAATGTCGGAGCCGGCGCCATAACCTGTAACTATGACGGCGTCAAAAAGCGCCGCACACGCATAGGGCGGGGAAGTTTCATAGGTTCCAACGTGAATCTCGTCGCGCCCGTTAAGATTGGCAGAAGATCTCTCGTCGGCGCGGGCTCGACTATCACGCGGGATGTGCCCGACGGCACGCTGGCCGTCGAGCGCGGCAGTCAGATACACAAGCCGCGCAAAAAACGCCGGTAATCATCAATCCGTTTTTACAGGTAGGGGCGAAAGATTTTTCGCCCCTACTTTGCGAAAGATTTTCGCCCCTACTTTAAGGAAGGCAAAAAATGGACTTGGAACTGAAGATATTTTCGGGGAGCGCGAATTTCGAGCTTTCCAGCGATATATCCCGTCACGCCGGCGTGCCCTTGGGCAAGATGGAGGCCGCCCGCTTTTCCGACGGAGAAACGCGAATCAGCATAGACGACAACGTTCGCGGTTCCGATGTCTTCATAATTCAGCCGACGGCTCCGCCGGTCAACGAGAGCGTTATGGAGCTTCTCATCATCATAGACGCTCTGCGGCGCGCCTCCGCCGGACGCATAACGGCCGTGATGCCTTACTACGGTTACGCCCGACAGGACAGAAAGTCCGAGCCGCGTGTTCCGATAACGGCCAAACTCATAGCCAATCTTATAACGGCCGCCGGGGCGAAAAGAGTTTTGGCGCTGGACCTTCACGCCGCTCAGATTCAGGGGTTTTTCGACATTCCTGTGGACCACCTTTACGCCACGCCGGTGTTTTTGGAATACTTCAAAGACCGCTCGAACACCGTCGTTGTTTCGCCCGACGCCGGAGGCGTGGAACGCGCCCGCGCATTCGGAAAAAGAATGACCTCGGAACTGGCCATAGTGGACAAGCGCCGGCCCAAGCCCAATCAGTCGGAGATACTCAATCTTATAGGCGATGTGGAAGGCAAAAGGGCCGTCATCGTTGACGATATAGTTGACACCGCCGGCACGATAGTGCAGGTCGCCGCGCTCCTCAAAAAGAACGGCGCCAAAGAGATACTGTGCGTGTGCACTCACGCTATACTTTCCGGCGACGCTAAGGCAAAAATAGAAGATTCGGCCATATCGAAAATCATCACGACCGACACTATTTATCACGCTCAACTTCCGCCGAAAATACTGAAACTTTCCGTCGCGGGGCTTCTTGCCGACGCGATAAAAAGAATCCACGCCAACGAATCGGTAAGTTCTCTGTTCGTGTAGGCGATTTTACCGATAAACCAAAAATGGAGGAATAAAAAATGCAGGAAATCAATCTGGACGTAGTCGTTCGTCAGACTACAAATCATGGCGAAGTGAAGCGCTCGCGCGAACTCGGGAGCATACCCGCTGTCATATACGGCAAGGGCGAAGAGAATCTCAACGGTTACTTGGACGCCAAGACTTTCGGGAAGATAATCAAGAGTTTCTCGTCGGGAAACACCATCTTCAATCTCAATATTGGCGGCGCCCGGGGGGTGG
>JASEHK010000048.1:0-4770 GCA_030018875.1 Endomicrobiia bacterium
CGCCTTCTCAGGAGACATTGTGGACACGCTGCATCAGAGAGAGTATTTCGACTATATCTATCGCGCCGGCGATTTGGCGGAACTTGCCGGCGACAAGTATCAATCCAAACGCAACTTCGTCAACAGATTCAAAAAAAATCATAATTTCGAATATAAGATATTAAACGCCGATACCGCCGCGCTTTGTCTGGGGGTGCAGAAAAAATGGAGGGAGATGAAGCTTTACACCGCGCCCGCGTCTATCCTCGATGAAGATACTGCCGCCAGAGAGTTTCTTGAAAACTTCACCGCGCTTGATTTGTGCGGATGCGCGATTTTTGTGGGCGCGGACATAATCGCTTTTTCCGTGGGCGAGCGTTTGAACGGCGACACTCTCGTGATGCATCTGGAAAAGGCCGACACGTCTTACGCCGGGTCATATCAGACAATGTCCCGACTTGCCGCCAAGACCGCGGTCTCGATGGGTTACGCTTATATAAATAAGGAAGAAGACCTGGGACTTCCCAACCTTCGCAAAGCTAAGATGTCATATCATCCCGCCGCTATGGTGCGTAAGTATGAGATAAAAGTTAGAAGTTAGAAGTGAGAAGTGAGAAGTTAGAAGTAAGAAGGTAAGAAGTAAGAATTACTCTCTGTATTACTTGACAAAACCCGCGTCTATATGATAAAATCCGATAAAATATGGAACGAATACAGAGGCGTTGACGTTTCTTTGCCGAGTGCGCGCACTTGGCGGCTTTAAGCGGACAAAAAGTTTTTAATCAGACAAAAAGTCAAGGAAGGAAATATGTATCTAAAATCTATAGAAGCCGTCGGCTTTAAATCATTTGCCGAAAAAATAAAATTAGAATTCGGCCTGGGCATTTCCGTCATAGTCGGCCCCAACGGCTGCGGCAAATCCAACATTTCCGACGCCATCAAATGGGTTCTCGGCGAGCAGAGCGCGAAGTCTTTGAGAACATCGCACATGACCGACATAATATTCAACGGCACTGAGAATCGCCGGCCGGCCCTGGGTATGTCCGAGGTCAGTCTTAATTTCGAAAACACAGACGGCACGCTTCCGATAGATTTTACCGAGGTCACGATAACCCGCAAACTTTACCGTTCCGGCGAGGGCGAGTATTTCATCAACAAATCACCCTGCCGCCTCAAGGACATAAGAGATCTTTTCGCGGGCACAGGCATTGGCGCCGACGGGTATTCCATCGTCGAGCAGCGCAAAGTCGAGTTCATCATAGAATCCAAACCCGAACAAAGAAGAGAGCTCATCGAAGAGGCCGCCGGAATATCGAAATATAAATTTCGCAAAGAAGAGGCGTTAAGAAAGCTCGAGCGCGTGCGTCAGGACATCTCCCGCATAAATGATGTGCTGATTCTCCACGAGGAACAGGTAAGGTCTCTTGAATCCGCCGCTCGCAAGGCGAAGCAGCATCAGAAATTAAAAGAAGAACTCCGCCGCGCCGAACTCTCGCATCTTCTGGGACACATAGACGCCAACCGCGTCAAAATAGATGAGATTAAAAACGGTCTCGACCCTCTCATAGAAAAACGGGAGCGCAATGTGGCCGACTCCGGCGGTATTCTGGCCGAAACTGAGAAAATAAAAATCCGGCTCGACGAAACCGACAAAGAAATAATCGCCGGACAGGAAGAGGCCTCGAAGCTTTCTTCGCGGATGGAACTCGCCGACTCGCGGATATCGCAGGCCGACGAACTTTCGCGCGCGGCGTCCGCAAGAATCGCGGCCCGCACTGAAGACAACGCTCGTTTGGCCGCCGACGAGGAGCGTCTCGCCGCTGAAAATGTCGGGATAAAGTCCGAGCTCGACGTTCTGGAAACCGCGGCCGCCGACGTAAAAGCCAGATACGAATCAGCGCTTAAGGAGCACGAGGAAACGGCCGCGCAAGCGGCGAACTTAAAGAAGGAAGAAGACGCCGCCGCCGCCAGAATCGTCTCGCAGATACCTCTTATACTCGATACCAATTCGGCGAAGACCAAACTTGAATCCGATTTGTCCCACGCTGAAAACCGCCTGACAAGGACCCGTAGGGAACTTGAAGAAGCCGAGGCGGCTTCGCTCGACGCCACCGAACGTCTGAAAGCCAAGGCAGGCGAAAAAACAGCTTTCGAAGCCGAGACCAAAGAGTTGGAAGCGAGGCTTTCCTCGGCGATGTCGTTGTGCGTTGAGGCCTCGGAAGTTCTGGCGGATTTGAGGTCCCGCGCGGCCTCGGCTTCGCAGACGGTCTCCGTGCTGGAAGGCGAGATCGCCGCGATGAAGCGTTTTGAGGAAAGCGATCCCGTTCTCTCATCAATAAAAGCGCTTAAGGCATCGGGTGGCAGTTCGCAGGAAATCCGTCTGCCGGTGGCCGAGCTTTTTGACGCGCCGGAGGGCCGTCGCGATGTCATACTCGGAGCTCTCGGCGAAAAGGCGCTTTACGTGGCCACGCGCACCCGGGCGGCGGCCATCGGAGCCGTGGAGTTTCTCCAAATGGAAGGGCTTTCTTCGCTGGCTTTCGTCGTAGAAGAGGACATCCCTGAGACGCTGACATGGGACGAATCTCTAATAGAAGGCGCTGTTTGTCGCGAGCCCGGCGACATAAAGATTTTAAGGTATCTTTTGTGCGATACTCGCGCCTCGGGCGGCGTGATATATACCGGCGCCATCGTCAGGGGCGGCGCCAAAAATCCGTCCGCCGCGGGCGACGCGCTTATGCTCATAAAAAGCCGCGAAGAAATGCTCGCATCGGAAAAAACTCAACTCGCGTCGTCGTCCCATGAGATGAACGTAAAATCGAGCGAGGCCGCCCGCGCCGAAGAAGAAAAAAATTCGCTTGAGTCCGAACTCAGGACTCGCGCCGCGCGCATAGAATGGCTCGCCGAAGAAGCCGTGGGAATGTCGAGACTCTCTTTCGAGCGCACTGACTATGTCGCGACCCTGCGTCAAGAGATAGAAATTATCGCCAAGGACATCGAAGTTGCGCGAAGCGAGATCGCGCGTCTCGACGAAAAATGCATAGCCATCAAGGCGGGAGACGCCGAGTTGAACGCATCGCTTGCCGAGATACGCGCTCGCGCGTTGGCCATCGCGCCGGAGTCCGAAGTTCGCAGAAGCAAATACGAAGCCGTCCGCGCTGAGCTTTATGCCGTCGAGCCGAAGATAGAATCGCTTAAATCAAAAATGGAATCCATCGCCGAGCAGAGGCGCATGATATCATCTTCCGTCGAGCAGAACATCAGGGAGATAGAGACCTGGAAGTCCGAGATAACCAACCACGAGAAACTCAAGGTTTCCGAAATAGAAACGCTTTCAAACTGTCGCGAAGCCAGAGAAAAACTCGAAACCGAACTCTCCGAGGTCTTTGTCAAAAGAGAAGAAGCCCAGAGGCAACTCGCCGCGCTTGAGGATGAAATCCGCAAGTTCTCCTCGGCCAAAGACGAGATAAACGACGAGATACACAATCTGGAGATGGAGATAAGGACTCTTTCCGTCGGAGTCGAGGGCGCCTGCGCGCGTCTCGGCGAAGAGTATGAGATTCAGGAGGCCGCGGCGCGCGAACTCGTGACGGATTCTTTGTTGGACGCCGAGGAAATGGCGGAGCTCAAAAAGCGCATAGAAGTGCTGGGCGCCGTCAATCTCGCGGCTCCCGAAGAATATGAGGCGCTCAACAAAAAGTACGAGTTCATACTCGCTCAGAAAAACGATCTCGACAAAGCCAAGTCGGATCTTGAGGAAATAATACAGAAGATCAGCAAGACCACCAAGGAACAACTCACCGAAACTTTCGCGCGCGTTCGCGAAAACTTCCGGAACGTTTACGCCAAACTCTTCGAGGGCGGATATGGCGATCTCATACTGACCGATCCGGACAATATACTTGACAGCGGTGTGGAGATTGTCGCGCGCCCTCCGGGAAAGACTACGAAAAGCATACAGCTTTCGGGCGGAGAAAAGGCGCTCACGGCCGTCGCGCTTCTGTTCGCTTTTTACCTTGTGCGCCCCGCGCCGTTCTGTCTGCTCGACGAGGCCGACGCGTCGCTCGACGAAGCGAACGTTGAGCGTTTCCTGAACCTTCTGGAAACATTCACGGATCGCTCGCAGTTTCTTATCATAACCCACAACAAGCGCACCATGCTGCGCGCCAATGTCATTTACGGCATAACAATGGAAGAGGTCGGAGTATCCAAGGCCATCTCCATGAAGTTCGAGCGCGTCGCCGGTGAAGCCGTGCCGGCGTAATTGGCATTTCTTTCGCAGAGCAGGCGCCCGACGCTGCATCCGTTCGCGCACGCCGTCCTTTACACACCGTCAATGCGTTTCTTAATCGGAGATTTCGGCGTAGAATCCCTCGACTCCGGCGAAGTACTTGGACTTATTCGCGCGCTGCCGCCGTCGGCGACGCCTCTTCATATCGTCACTTTCAATTCTCTGATGTATCTGGATGCCCTTGCCTCGCGGGATTTCGCCGCGGTCTTGGACTCGGCTGATCTGCTTTTGGCGGAGTCCTCCGGAATTAAGTGGGCGGCGAAGTTTTTGTATGACATTGATATAACGTCTTTGGCGGGCATAGACCTCGTGACCTCGTGGTTCGAGGCGTCTTCCCGCGCGTCGTCGCGGTTTCCGACGACATTTTATTTTTTTGGCGGCCAACCCGGCGTGGCCCGCGACACGGCGGTTGCTGTGACAAAACGCTTTCCGAACGTTAGGATAGCCGGCTGGCGGGACGGTTTTTTCGACGAAAAAGACACGGAAGCTATTGCGCGCGAGAT
>JASEHK010000048.1:4780-8731 GCA_030018875.1 Endomicrobiia bacterium
CAAATACTTTTGGCCGGTCTCGGTTCGCCGCGACAGGAACTCTGGATAAGCCGCAATAAACATCTTTTGAGGGGAGTAAAGGCCGCCGTCGGAGTGGGCGGGGTCTTGGATGTTTTTGCCGGGCGAGTCCGCCGCGCTCCTGCCGTTTTCCGCGGAATCGGCGCCGAGTGGCTGTGGCGGCTTATCGCCGAGCCGCGTCGCGCCGCGCGGATAGCGAGGCTTCCGTTTTTCGTCGCAGAGATGGTAAAATTAAAAATAAAATTCCATAATAAATAAATGAACAAACGCGCGCAGGTCGCCATACTTCGATGTCCCGATTACGATGTCGGCCGCGTCGAGGCCGTCGTCGAGCGCGGTTTCGAACTTCTGGGAGGCTCAAAGCGGTTTTTCGGCGAGGGCGAGAGCATTCTGCTTAAGCCGAACATGCTCTCGGCGAAAAAGCCCGACATCGCCGTCACGACCCACCCCGACTTCTTGAAAGGCGTCGCCAGGGCCTTCAAAAAATTCGCCGGCGAAGTTTCCGTCGGAGATTCGCCCGGAGGCGCGGTGTCCGGCACTGACCGTGTATGGAGCGAAACCGGCATAGGCGCCGCCTGCGACTCCGAAAAAATATATAAGGTCGTTTTTGAGAAAACCGGCTCCGTCCCGCTTCCCTCGCAAAATCCGCGCAACAAAAGAATCAAAACGATAGACATAGCCAAGGCCGTTCTCGACGGCGCCGCTCTCGTCTCTTTGCCTAAGATGAAGACGCACACGCTTATGCTGTTTACCGGCGCCGTCAAAAATCTTTACGGTTGCGTGCCCGGACTGCGCAAGGCGCATTATCATTTTATGGCCGTTCATCCCGACGACTTCGGCGAACTTCTCGCCGATATAATGCTGCTCACCAAGCCGCGCTTTGCCGTCGCGGACGCCATAGTTTCCATGGAAGGCGAAGGCCCTTCCGCGGGTATCAGTCGGCACACAGGGCTTATAATAATGGGCTCCGACCTTGTCGCCGTAGACGCCGTAATGGCCGCGATAATGGGATTCGACCCTTTGAGCGACCCCACCCTTCGCGCCTCGGCGAGGCTGGGACTGGGCGTGGCCGACACTCGCGCAATAGAAATAGTCGGCGACGGCAACCTGAGCGATTTCGTGATCCCCGATTTCAAAAAACCCTCCAACTGGAAAGTTAGAATGGTGCCCCGGTTTCTGGGGCCCCTGGCGAAAAAGATATTCTGGGCGAAACCCAGCATAGATCTGGCGGTATGCACGCGTTGCCGCATCTGCTACAACACTTGCCCCGCCAAGGCCATTTTCGCCCAGCAAGACAGGATTGTCGTGAATAAATCTTTATGTATAGAATGTATGTGCTGTCATGAACTTTGTCCCGATAAGGCGATATCCATAGAATATTCGTGGCTGGCCGACGCCCTGACCTCTCGGAGCTCCGAGCGTCGGAAGAAATAATGCCGTCATCGAGTCTCGCTTAATCAAGGATTCACGCAATGCCTAAGAAAATATTCTATTACTTTTTATATCTGATACTTCGCGTGGTTTCGTCCGCGATACTGCTGTTTTCTCTTTCGTCCGCAAGGGTATTCGGTCGCTGGCTCGGAGTTTTTGCGTGGAGCGCTTTGCGCATCCGCCGACGGGAAGTCATATCGCGCGTCGCGGCGGCCTTTCCCGATATATCCCCGGCCGAAGCCGAAAAAATCGCCCGAGAATCCTACATACAATTTATGGTTACGATGGCCGAACTCGTCTATTTCCCGAATCTCACCGTTGAAGATATCAACTTGATGACGGATATCGTCGGTCTCGACCTCGTCAAAAAACTCGCCGCCGAAAAACGCGGAGCCGTCTTTGTTTCGGGTCATTTCGGAAACTGGGAATTGATGGGAGCGGCGCTCACTAAACACATACCGGTCAACTTTCTCGTCGGAAAACAGGAAAACGCCCCCGCCGACCGCATGCTCAATGACCTGCGCCGCGGCAAGGACATTAAAATAATCCCGCTGGATATGGCGCTCAAAAATGTTTTGCGGGCGCTCAAATCCGGCGAGATAGTCTGTATGCTGTCCGACCAGGACGCCAGAGAACACGGCGTCTTCGTCAATTTTCTGGGCAAGGTCGCATCCACGCCGAAGGGCCCCGCGACATTCGCGCTTAAGACCGGCATGCCTCTGGTAACCGGCTTCATAATCCGCGACTCATCGGGACGATTCAAAATCCATTTCGCCGAAATTGAGCGTCCGCCCGATGGCCTCCCGACGGAGGATGCCGTTAAAATATTCACGCAGAGTTACACTCGCCGCCTCGAAGAGTTTGTGCGCAAGCGTCCCGACCATTGGTTCTGGCTCCACAGAAGGTGGAAGACCGATCCTTCCGTCCCCTGTCCTTGACAACATAAAGTGATTTTGATATACTCCCCGCCGCATGGACGCCGACGTCCTCAACGCCGAAGCGGGTAGTTACCGACGACGGAGTTTGAGGATTTTTTCTTTCTAAGGAGAAAACAAATGTATAAGACAGAAGATGTGCTCAAAATCGTAAAAGAGAAAAACATTCAGTTCGTGAACCTGTGGTTCGTGGACGTGCTGGGTAAACTTAAATCGTTCAGCATCACGCCGCGGGAACTCGAAGGAGCTCTTAAAGAGGGTATGGGCTTCGACGGCTCCTCGATAGAGGGCTTCGCCCGCATATTCGAATCCGATCTTATCGCCAAGCCCGACCCCGCGACTTTTTCCATTATGCCGTGGAGACCCGAGGGAGAGGGCTCGGCCAGGATGCTTTGCGACATCCTCAATCCCGACGGCACGCCGTATGACGGAGATTCACGCTACATCCTCAAAAAAAGTTTGGACGCCCTCAAAAAACAGGGGCTCACATATTACGTGGGGCCGGAGTTGGAGTATTTCTATTTCAAATCCGACAACGCTCCGGAGATCATAGACGAGGGCGGATATTTCGACACGGTGCCGCTCGATCAGGCGCGCGATTTGAGACGAGAAACGATACTCATTCTCGAAAGGATGGGAATCAAAGTGGAATACTCGCACCACGAAGTCGCGCCGTCGCAGCACGAGATAGACCTCAGATACGACGAGGCGCTTCTGATGGCTGACACGGTAATGACCTACAAGGTCGTCGTAAAACAAGTCGCATATTCGAAAGGCCTCTACGCGTCATTCATGCCCAAACCTTTGGCGTCGGTAAACGGCTCGGGCATGCACACGCACATGTCGCTTTTTGACGGCGACAAAAACGCCTTTTACGACGCGAAAGACAAATATAACCTGTCTCAGACGGCGAAGCACTTCATCGCCGGAGTTCTTAAGCACGTTCCGGAAATGTGCATAGTCACCAATCAGTGGGTGAACTCCTATAAGAGGCTCGTTCCGGGATTCGAGGCGCCGGCCTACATTTCGTGGGCACGCAGAAACCGCTCGGCGCTGGTCCGCGTTCCGATGTACAAGCCCGGCAAGGAGATTGCGACCAGAATAGAGTTGCGCTTCCCCGACCCCGCGTGCAATCCGTATCTGGCCTTCGCCGTGATGCTTGCCGCCGGACTCGAAGGCGTCGAGAAAAAATATCCGATGCCGGAACCCATCGAGAAAGACATATTCCACTTGACGGAAGCCGAACGCGAAAAAGAGGGGATAAAAACCCTTCCGGGTTCGCTCATCGAAGCGATAGAGGCCGCAGAAAAATCCGCGCTGCTTAAAAAAGCGCTCGGCGCGCACATCTTCGAGAAACTCATCGAGAATAAAAAGATCGAGTGGGATATGTATCGCACTCAGGTCACGGAATACGAGATCAAAAAATATCTGTCGGTGCTCTGAAAAAAAGAGTTTCGACGATATAAAAAATAAGAGGGGCGGGCCGCCGCAGAGACAGCCCGCCTTTTTTATTTTTGTAAGGGATACAAATGAACAGACATATATATGAATAAGGTGTCTCCGAGCG
>JASEHK010000049.1 GCA_030018875.1 Endomicrobiia bacterium
GGTCTTTGCGGTCGCGGATGTCGCCTTCCACTATTTCAAGAAGCGCGCGCGCTCGGGCCGCCAGCGCCCCGCCGAAAACCAGATTGGATCTTTTTCCCGTCGAGAAATTGTCGAGAACGCGCGCCGCGCGGCCGCGCATGAGCAACTCTTCGACGATATTGGAGCCTATAAAACCCGCTCCGCCGGTCACGAGAATCGTTTTTTCCACATTAGCAGCCTTTTTTGAAACTTGCCCGACTTTTTGAAAACTTACCAGCCTTTTCTGTTCCGCCATTTGCGATACGGAACGCTCTCATCGTCCAACTGTATTCTGTACTCGTCGGGCTTTTTGTAATTATAAAGACGGTCGGGGACGTTCAGTATGCGGCATTCTTTTTTAGAAAGACATTCGAAACCGTGCAGAGTTCCCGCCGGAATCGTCAGAAGCGCAGGCGCGTCCTCGGAAAGCACGTACTCGGCGCTTTTGCCGCTTCGGATATCCGCGAGCACGACGAGCGCCTTGCCTTTCACGACGCAAAAGTTGTCGGTCTGTTTTTTATGGAAATGCCAGCCCTTCACCCAGCCGGGCTTGCAGACGGTTATGTAGGTCTGACCGAAACCCCCGAACTCGCGCCAATCGGAACGCATTATTTCAAAAAGAGCGCCGCGCGAGTCCTTGCGCAAAGCCAATTTTTTGAGCGCGCCGAGTCCTTGTTTTTTTTTCATATTATCTCCACCCTCGACGAGTCGCCGACCATTATTCTGTAAGCCGCGGGCTTCTTGAGCGTGCGCGATATCTCGACGTTCTGGCCTATGAGCGAATCTTCGAGCCGCTTGATATCTTTGATGCGAGAGTTTTCCAGAATGATGGAGTGTTCTATCTCAGAGTTCTCGACGACGACATTGTAATATATGGATGTGTACGGGCCGATGTAAGAATTGACGATGCGCGTGTTTTCGCCGACGATGACGGGCCCGCGTATCGTACTGTTCTCGACGACGGCGCCCTCGGCTATCTCCACCAGCCCCTCTATTGTCGAGGAAGAATCCACCGAGCCCCGCAAGGATTTCTTCTTGGTGGAGAGTATTATCCTGTTGGCTTCGAGCATGTCGTCGAGTTTGCCCGTGTCTTTCCACCAGCCGTTTATCACGTGAGGCCTTACGTCCGCGCCTTTGTCTATCAAATATTGTATCGCGTCGGTTATTTCGAGCTCCCCGCGTCGGGAAGGTTTTATCGCCCTGACGGCGTCGAATATCTTTGCGTTGAACATATAAACGCCCACGAGCGCCATGTCGCTCTTGGGCGCCGATGGCTTTTCTTCGAGGCGCCTGACGCGGCCGTCTTCGAGCTCGGCCACGCCGAACTGATTGGGGTTTGACACGCGGGCGAGAAGTATCTGCGCGTCGGGCCTCGACGAGGCGAACTCCGATACCAGCGGCTTGATGCCGTCTTTGATGAGGTTGTCGCCGAGGTACATCACGAACGGCTCTCCGGCGATAAACTCCTCGGATATTTTGACGGCGTGGGCCAGGCCCAGCGGAGCGGACTGAGGGATGTACGTCACCCGCACGCCCCATTTCGAGCCGTCCCCGACGGCGGACTCTATTTCGGCGCGGGTCTCTCCGACCACTATGCCGATGTCTTTTATGCCGCACTCGACGATGGCCTCTATGCCGTAAAAGAGTATGGGCTTGTTGGCGACGGGAACGAGCTGTTTGGCCGAGGTGTGTGTTATCGGGCGCAGGCGAGTGCCTTTGCCGCCGGAAAGTATCAGGGCCTTCAAACGTTTGCTCTCCAGTAATTCAGAATATCTTCGAGGGTTTTTTCGAAGGGTATTTCGGGCTTCCAGCCGGTGGCTTTTTTGAATTTGGAGTTGTCTCCGACGAGAATTTCGACGTCCGACGGCCGCATTCTGGCGGGGTCTTGTTTGATTTCAACTTTCACCTTGCTTGAAGCCAGAAGGGTATCAAGAACTTTTTTGATTTTCCAGTCGTTGCCCGAACAAACATTGTATACCTCGCCGAACTCGCATTTTTCAAGAGAGAGCAAATAACCTCGCACCATATCGCGCACGTCAGTATAATCCCGTCGGGCGTCAAGGTTTCCGACGTAAATCACGGGTTCCTGCTTACCCTTTTCGACAAGCGCTATCTGTTTTGCGAAATTACTTTCGACGAAAACCTCGCCGCGGCGCGGGCCTGTGTGATTGAATCCGCGGGTCCTCACAACTTTAAGTCCGTACGAGCGATTATATTGATAGCCGAGCATGTCCTGACCGACTTTTGAAACGCCGTAAGGCGACAGCGGCCTCAACGGATTGGTTTCTTTTATCGGGGTCTCTTGGGGATAAACCATGCCGTATTCTTCCGACGAGCACGCTATCTGTATCCTGGCGTCGAGCCCCAGTTTTCTGAGAGACTCGAATATGTTGAGTTGGGAGATTATGTTGGTGGTTATGGTCTCCTGCGGCGCGTGCCACGAGGTCGGCACGAAGGACTGCGCGGCGAGATGAAAAATCATATCCGGTTTTACGGTTTTAACGGCTTTTTCGACGGAGGACATATCTCTGAGGTCGCATTCCACGAGACGGAGTTTGTCCTTTATGTGTTTTATGTTGACGTCGCTCGATCGCCATCTGGCAAGTCCGAAAACTTCGCAATCGCCTCTGGAAAGCAGAAACTCGGCCATGTGACTTCCGACGAAGCCGGTGATACCCGTTATAAGCGCTCTCATCCTGACTTTTCTCCTTTAAATCGTCCGCGCCGGTTCGCCGGCACGCTCTATTTTTCGGAAATTATACATTATTTTGAGGCGCAAAAAAAACGATTTCCCGCCCATCTACCCGTTAATATTACACGCCTTGTTTTTTTTCGGTTTTTTCCGTCTTATCTTCAATAAAAACCGCTATACCGTCGGTGATTTTATATTCGCGGCGGCAGGAAGCGCATTCGAGAACTCCGGATTCGATGCTGTCTTGCGCGGCGTCGGCGGCGGACTTATCCTGGCGAATATCAAGTTCGGACTTGCACACGGGACAACGGAGCAACCCCAAGAGTTTTCTTTTCATTTTATTATTCCCGCCCGTCTCTCATACCGTCCATTTCTTCCAAAACAATGCCGGTATGGCGCGCACGATTGTCTTCAGCCGCCCGAAGAAAAAATCGTGCGGGTGACGTATACATTTCCAGAGATATTTCGGACTCAGATAAAATTTTCTATACGCCGCTCGCGCCAGATTTCTTATCTCGGCGTTGCTCAGTTGCGGCATATCGGGCTGGCCGTCGTTGTTGAGCCAGCCGTTTTTTGACATTTCGGCGTAAAGGGCGGTTCCCGGAAACGGTATGATAATCTGAAACTGCGCCGTGTGCGGGTTCATTTCGTATGCCCAGTTTATCGTTTTTTTGACGCTCTCGACGGTCTCGCCCGGGAAACCTATCGCGAAATCCCCGTGTATGCCTAATCCCGCGCGTTTCGCGTCGGCGGTAAACTTTGTCATTTGCTCGACGGTAACACCTTTTTTGATGCGCTTGAGGACTTCGGGCGCGGCCGACTCGTAACCGACGTGAAGATTTCGGCATCCGCTTTTCTTCATCAACTTCAGAACATCGTAACTCATGTTCGCTCTGGCGTAGCATGACCACGGTAATTTGATGCCCGCTTTAAGTTTCGCCTCGCAAAAATCCGCCGCGCGCTCCTCGGTAAAGGTATCATCCTGTATCATCACGGAACGTATCATGGGCATCTCGGTTTCTATGGCGCGGAACTCCTCGATGACGTTTTCTATACTGCGAAGATTGTAAGTTCTTCCTCTTATGTAAGTATGCACCCAAAGGCAAAACGTGCACAGCCCCCACTGGCAGCCGCGTCCGGTGAAGATGTCCATAAACGGATAGAGTTCCGACGAGGTTTTGTAACGATAGATGTCAACATGCTTTTTGAAAAATCTCGAAACGAACGGTATTGCGTCGAGTTCTTCGCCGGTCATATACGGCCGCAACGGATTTTTTGATACGACGCCGTTTTGCTTATAGGCCAGATTTTTGATGCCGGCATATTTTAGTCCGGCCGCGACATCGGCGACGGCGCGGTCAAACTCGCCGACGATAAGCTTGTCTATCGTCTTTGAGGCGTTGAGAGTATTTTCCGGATTGATGGACGCGAATGGCCCCGCGATTACGCAGTCGCAGTTGAGTTTTTCTTTGAGCGCTTCGCCGAAAGAGATGTCGTTTTCCTCGCTCATGCGTCCCGTGTAAAGAACGATTAAATCCGGGCGGTATTCGAGAGCGATTTTTTCCGTCGCGGCGTGGGTGAGATAGTCGGCGGGGGCGTCTATAAGTTTGACGTCGTAACCCTTGCCTTCAAGATACGCGCCGCAATATCCCAGAAGCAGAGGGTACCACTGCGTGGCCGACAGAGACACGAAATCGCATCTTGCGTTGCGCATGTATTCGGCAACGTACGGAGGGGAGAGAAGCAATATTTTTTTAGTCATCGTCGCGTCATCCTTTTTTTACGGCTCTGATGCTCAACAACGGCGCCAGCCCTCCGGGCAAAGACAGTCTGCCTATGACAGGATCGGCCGACGCGAACACGCCGAACCAGTGGTATTTAACTTTGACCTTGAACCCCGCTTTTCGGAACAGCTCCGCTATTTCTTCCGACGGCACGCCGTCGCTACGGAACTCCGACAACGCATAGTCATCGTATGAGGCGTTTATGTCCGAGAGTTTTTTTCGGGTTCCTTTGTCTTTGAACATTCTGTAAAGGGCTATCGGCGCGGCGAAGTTTCGCCTGAAAGCGAAGTCCAGGTCGTGATCGGAATAGAATACCCCGCCCGGCTTGAGCACCCTGGCCATTTCCGAAACAAGCCCGCCGTAATCGTACATATGATGGAGCACGGCGAAACACGTCGCCGCGTCGAAGGCTCCGTCGGCAAAAGGGAGATTGTCCACGTCCGCGCACACGCCCATATCGAATGTGCCGGAGCTTTCGGCGAGGATTTTCCTCGACAAGTCAACGCCGACCCTGTTGTCGAAGATGCCCTCGGCGCACCGTGTGACGAACCCGCTGCCCGCGCCGATATCCAAAAGATTTCCGCCGGGCGCTATGCGCCTTATATCATCAAGATTGCTTCTCAGCCATTCGGCGAGTTCGGGAGTGCGCCGGCCGTCTATGCGCTCGTAATCGCGAGCCATATCGTCGTAAAGTTTCCTGTTGGCCTCTTTGACCGCCTGTTTCGGTATCGCCGGGACTGTTTTCATTTTGAGCGTCTTTTTCCCCGAGTCAGCCGGGGCGCGAGATTTTTTTGTACGCGCTCGTCTGTCTGAAAAACGGATATTTCAGGACGGCCGCGATTAGTATGAAGTTCGTGACAAAGAACATTTGAACGTTGCCGACGGTCTTTCTGACAGAAGATGTTCTGCCGTCGTGTTCCGCGCTCCCGACGATGAACTTGTTTACCATCGCCGCCGACAGCCCCGCGGGGAGCAACGTCGCGACCGCGAAGAAAATATTTCCGGAGGCGACCTGCGCGACCAGCAGAGCGATAAAAACAATCAGTATAAACGGGGCGGCCACCATATGCAACGCTTTCGCCGTATAGACCATAAGCCACAGAGGGCGCATCCGTCCGACGGACTTTGCGAACCTGAATATCTCCCTGAGGTCGGCGTTGCCTTTGCGCTCCTTGTGCTCGAGCAGTTCACGGAAGTTTTTGGCCGCCCTAAGTTCGTGGGCCTTCGCCGAGTTCAGATAGAGCGTTTCGTGACCGTTAAGGTTGGCCCAAAAAGGCAGATATACGTCGTCGGCGATTACGTCTTCGGGGAAACGTCCCAAAACTTTTTTATTGAACCCGTAGCACGCGGCCACGACGGTAGACGACAGCCCTATGCCACTTTCCAGAAATCGTATGGCATTTTGAATGCGCCAGAAGTCGGCCTCATTCTCCGAACAATCGGACGGTAATACGTATGCGCCGGCAACGGCGGTTTTTCCCGACGAAAGCGCCGCGGCGATGCGGCGTACCGTGGATTTTTCCAGCACACCGTCCACATCTGTATTTATCACGATGTCGTTTTTGGCTTTTTCGAGCGCGCGGTTTATCTGCGGTATCTTTCCCCTTTCGCCGGTCTGCTCGAACCTTATGAAAGGGAGCGCGGCGGCTTTTTGGCGCACGATTTGCTCGGTGCCGTCGTCGGAAAGACCGTCGGCCACGATGACATCGAGTTTGTCTTTGGGGTAATCGGTATCCGCGATATTGTCGAGTTTTCGTCCCATTAATTTTTCTTCGTTATGAACTGGGATTATTACGGTAACTCCCGGCAACTCGTCTTTTTCGTCAATAAAAATTGTCCGCTCGCCGTCTCCGTCGGATGTCCGTCGGGAAATGATAGATAAAAACAGCAAATAGCCGAAATATGCCCACCACAGGATGGCCAAGGTGAACAGGTAGGCGGCCTGATAGAGCGTCGTCATTTTTTCTTGCGCCTCAACATAAAGTATATCTCGTCGAATCTTTTGTCAATAGTATGCACGATAAAGCCGGCTATGAAGAACAACAGCGAAAGAATGAAAAGAGCGCTCGATAAAATCGCCGACGGCAGACGGTAAACATATTTGAACTCCAGGTATTCCCTGACGACCGGAACGCCCCATATCAGCGACAACGCCAGCAACGCGAGTGAAATCGCCGGAAAAAACAGCATCGGCCTTGAGTCCCGCATAATGCTGCCGATGGTGAGTATTATCTTGTAACCGTCTCTGAACGGTTTTAACTTCGACGGAGATTCTTTATGTCTTGCCCTGTATTTTATCGGGATTTCTTTGAGCCGGAAGCCTTTTTCGAGCGTCTGGAGCGTAAGTTCCGTTTCTATCTCGAAGCCCCGCGAAAACAACGGTAAGTTTTTCGCCAGTTCCTCTGTAAGAATTCTGTATCCCGAAAGTGCGTCGGTGAGCCCTGTGCCGAAGAACAGATTTATCAGCGTTATTATTATTCTGTTGCCGATGTTGTTGAGCAATTTCAGAGATTCTTTCTCGGCGTCTTTGAGGCGCGTGCCGACGGTCATATCGGCCTCGCCGGCGATTATCGGTTTGAGCAATTTATGGACTTCTTCGGCCGGATAAGTGTCGTCGCCGTCGGTCATTATGTATATATCGGCGTCGAGATTCCGGAAGGCATTTTTGAGGGCGCTGCCTTTGCCTCGCCGAGGCTCGTGCAGTACCAGAGCATTTTCGGCGGCGGCGATTTTTGCCGTCGCGTCGGAAGAAGCGTTGTCCACGACGACGATGCGCGCCTCCGGCAGTTCTTTCCTGAAGTCCGCGATTACTTTGGCGATGGTTTTTTCTTCGTTGTAGCAGGGAATGATAATTGCTATGTCGCTCATAAAATCACCTCGATAGGTTTTTTAGCCACATTTTTTCGGTTGACCCGCGCGAAGAACTTTAACGCCCGCGCCAGGGATAAAACTCCTTCTCTATTTCGCGTTTTCTGACCGATGGTATATCGCCCATCTTCAGGGCCAGATTGAAGAATACCTCCTCTACCGGTTCCCTTGATGCTGTCTCGCGGCGGCGGTACAAAATCCATGCGTCCCAGCAGTGAAGGTCGCGCTCGAACTTTACCTGACGGGCCAAAGGCTTCATCTCGCCTTCGACGAGATTTCCGACATACTGTGCGGATATTTTATTTTTGTCGCCCACGGGAAAACCTACGGAAGCGCCGAGGCCTACGGTTTCTTTGGATGCCGCGTTGTGATAGGCATTCAGCGCCAATGTGTTCCTGTAAGCCCATGCCAAAAGCGCGCTTTCGTAAGCCGGCGTTACCAAGTTGTGTCTGAGGTTCAAAAACAACGAATGCCCCGACCCCGAAAAATTTATTTCATTGTACAGGGCTCTCGGCTCTTTGCGCAAAAAATCATAGCCGCTGGCAACCTTCCAAAGCGCCGCTCGCGTCGGAAAAGTGAATATCGTAGCGCCGAGCGAGTTGTCTTCTATCCCCTCGGAATCCAAGTCAAACGAGTCCACCCGGAATCTTTGCGCGTACCGGTAATTGAGGTCGAGAAACGAGAAGCGCGTCCAGTACCATCTCATACCTGAGCCGGCGAAATACTTGCCGTAAAGATAAAACTTTCCGGGTTCACTCTCGGAGTATTCTTCGGACGCTCCCAAAAACGGAGATGCCACGAAGCCTCTCCCCATCTGTTTTTGAGCCGTTGCGGATGTCGCCGCGCTGAATCTCGAAAGATACGGCGCCTCGTGTCCCGACGACACATGGCTGTAACCGAGCGAATACTCCGGATAAAAACCCAGATATTCCCGGGAGCGGTAGCGCACATAGGATATGGACGGCGCTTCGGTGCGGGCGTTCAGGTAATTGCCGGTGGCGGGATTATAGACTTGTTTACGCCCCACGCCTATGCTCGTGTGGGAAACCGTGGATTGCCTGGCTATGAAGACATTGGAATTTATTTCCCTTTCGACCGGCTTCCATGATTCGCCGAAATACGACTCGTTGAAAGATTCGTCGCTCGAATAATTTATTTCGGAGCGCGCCGACCAGCGGTCGGAGACACGCTGCCACAAATATGTTTTTGCCGTCCATCTGTCGCGCGCGGTGGTTTCCTCCCTGATTCTATAGAGATAGACGGAGGATTTGTGGGTATCGGGGATGTTGTGCGTGGATTCGGCTCCTACGCCCGTCCCGCGCTT
>JASEHK010000004.1 GCA_030018875.1 Endomicrobiia bacterium
CGGAAGCTCCGTAATAATCGAGAGCCGGAATCGTTATCGCCGTTTCGGGAGCGGTGCGGTCATAGATGAACTCGACGGTGGACATCACGACTTCAAAGTTGCCGGCGGCGTCGCGCGCGCGGGAGACGGCGCGGTATCTTGTGCCCGAAGTAAAGTTAGCGTCGGTTATTGAATAAGTCCAATCGCGCTGACCTTTGCCGGCAGTAACGGAGGCCGGAGCGCTCGTGGAATAATTAACCCAGCTTCCGCCTCCGGCGAAATGGCTCCAATACCAGTCGTCGCCGGCGACGCCCGCGATGCGTTGGAGCGACACCGATACGGCGGCAATGCCCGCGAGGTCGCCCAGAGCGGTGCCTGATATTACGGTGAGATTTTTATGGGTCGAGCCGTCGGCGGGGAATCTCGCGACGGAAAGCGGCGGAGTCGTATCAACGGTGAAATCGTATGACGTCCACGCGCCCTGATTGCCCGACGGTCGGGCGTTGTCGAAAGCGTATATCCTGACACGGTAATCCCTGTCGGACTCCATGTTCACCTTGTTCATATTGTAAGACCACGTCACTGGAGAGCCGCCGAAACTCGCCGGGGTGGGCTCGTCGGCGGAAAGCGTGACGACGGCCGACGATGACCACGTTACGCCCGTCCAATAATACGTGTCGCCGGCGATGAGTTTCGAGAGTTGGATGTAGGTCGTCGAGGCGCCGGCGAGATTGTCCGTTATCTGTCCCAAAAAGTCGAATGACGCGCCGCCGACGTGTCCGAGATTTACGGCGGGTGAGGCGGGGAAAGTAATCGAAGCCGAGGGTCCCTGATTGTCGAGCAGGAAGTTTACCGACGAGACACCGACGCCGTAAGCCGTCTGCTGATTGTCCGCTCTGTCTTTTGCGCGCGCGGTGACAGTGTATTGCGCCTGATTCTGGAATGTCGGCGCGGTGAAACTCCACGATGCGTTGTTCAGGGCGTAAACGGCGGCGGTGTTCCACGTGACGGCGAATGTCCATCCGGGGGGCGTCGCCTTGTAATACTTGCCGGCGTCGTCGCCGGAGTTGGCGAATACGCTCACTTCGACATTTTCAATATTTCCTTTCGACGGCCAGTCGCGGGCCGTTCCGGTTATTTGAGGGATGGACGAATATATGCCGTCGGCTGCGGGCAGAGTGACGGCTGCCGTCGGGAATGACACGTCGTAAACGAAGGCCTTGTCGGACGCGGTGGTTAGATTCTGCGTTGGTATGACCTTATCGTAAACGCGAACGCGCACGAAGTAGGTCGTGTTTTCCGTCCAGGGATTTTCCGGCAGGGCGACGCGCCATTCTCCGTCGGACCACGTGGAAGTGGTGTTCCAAACTTCGGTCATCGTCCACGACGAATCGGAAACTCTCCAGAAGTGGGCGTCCGGGCGGGCGATTCGTATTTGTATGGAGTTCACGCCCGAAGGCGAGTCGTCGGCCGTGCCGGAAAGTGTGGTCAGCGCCTTATAAAAATCCCTCGACGGCTCCTGCACGGAGACGAGCGGGTTCTGATTGTCTATGCCGAAAGTCACGACCACGTTGGGCGCGGGCGGGTTGTTTTTGTCGTCGCCTCCGAAGGGCGGCGGATTCCATTCCGGCACGCTTTCCATGGAAACCGCGCGGCTCCGGATGGTATACGACTGACCGTGCGCGAAAGTCGAGCCCTCCACGGTAAACGACCAGTTGGGCAATTCCGGCGTAACGCGCATCCATGTGCTCTGCGATATCCAGTAGCCGTTTGTCGTCGTGGAAATGTTCGTGTAGTATTTGCCGTCGCCGCGTTCTATCTGCACATTGACGTACTGTGTCTCTCCGATCCCGGAGGCCGCCGGCGACGCCGTTCCGCCGACGGAGACGAACTGCGTGTAAAAAGCGTTGTTCGTCACGGTGGTTATTGTGGAGCGCGGGCGGGGAGGACGCAGGAGCATCGTTCCCGGCGTGTACGGCGATTCCTGAATGTTGCCCGCCTTGTCCGTCGCGCGCGCGCGAATTTCGTATTTTTCTCCGTCAACTTCGGGATCGGGCTGCCACGTCATGCCCGCCGCAGAGAATGTCCACACACCGGTCGTCTGATTATATGACGCGGAAAGCCACGTCACGCCCGCCCAAATACTCCCCGTCCAGAAGGTCTCGGCGGATGTCTGCTGATGGATGTGTTTTATCTGCGCCTCGACGGTATCCATCGAGCCCGGAAACAGGTCGGACGCGGCGCCGGAAGCAAGCGAGAAAATATAAACATCCGGATAAATTCCCGGAGCGCCCGGAGGCATCGTAACGTTGGATACCGGTTTGGTCGTGTCGAATATAAAGTAGTTCGTCGTGCCCCAGGCAAGATTCGCGGCGTTGTCGTATGCGCGGGAAACCACGGTGTAGGAAGTGTTCGTCGTCCAGTAGGAATCGCCTATGGCGTACGTCCATGTGGACTGATTGAGCGCGGTTACGTGGAAAGAAGAATTATCGAGAGTAAATCCCGCCGCGCCGAAGTATTTGTCGTCGGAATGGCGATAGACGGAGACCTCCGCTCTCTGAGCTCCCGACGGAGAAGCGCCTTCGGGATAGGCGACTTCCTGCGCGGGGTCGTTGACGGTGCCGGATATCGTCGGAAGCGTATTGCGCCACACGGGCGCCCCGACCGTGCCGGCCGACGGCAAATTGACTGACGATACCGGCGCGAGCGTGTCGAAGTAATATGTCCTGGTGGTGAATGCGACCTCCAGATTGTTCTCGGCGGGATAGTCCACTCTGTCTTTGGCGCGCGCGTTGAGCGCGTATGAGTAGCCGGGCTCCCACATACCGCCGGGGAATGCCGTTCTCGTCCAATCGTCGGGTATGCCCGGGGTTATCGTTATCTGGTCCGAGTGCCACGAGGTTTCCGCGCCGGACCAGCCGAGTCCGTCGAACCATCTGCCGTCGGAACGTCGGACTCTCAGGCGGATTTGATCAATGCCGGTGCCGGGAGATACGTCGGCGGCAGTGCCGGATATGGATGAAAGCGCCGCGCTGCGGTAAGCGACGGAGCCGGGGCCGGGTTCTATCATCCGCGAATACGGCGACTCCCAATCCATCTGGAAAGACGCGGTGGCGTTGGGCGTAAGGTTGCCGGCTTCGTCGAGAACGCGGACATAAAGTTCGTATTGCGCCCCAGACGTCCAGCCCGATGCGTCATGTATTTTTGTATAGATCCATCCGGGATTCGAATAAGAAGTCGTTGACCACACTATGCCGCCGTCCCAGCCGTTGTTGCCGTTCCAGTATCCCGCGGGAGCGATGCGACGCACAGCGACTTCAACTTTATTCACACCGGCGGGGGAGTCTGTCGCTGTGCCGGTGAGAGTAGAGAGCTCTTTATAGCGCCTGTTGTTCTCGGGCGATATAATCGCGAAAGTGGGCGCCGCGCGGTCTATGTAGAAAGGTTGAACTTTTATCGCGCCGTCGGCAGTGCCGCCTTCGTAATGCGTGGCGTTTGCGGCGTAGTCGCGCGCGCGGGTCCTTAGGCTATAGCCGTTGCCCGATGTTCCGCCGGTCGTCCAGCATTCGGTGGCGACCGCGGCCGTCCACGGGCGCGACTTGTCTCCGACGGAGCCATCGGCCGAAGCGGTTATCCATCTGGGGTTGACGTCCCACGCCTTTGCGCCATTGTCCCACCATTGATCGTTGTCGAGACGACGGATGGCGACGTTCACGCCGTCTATTCCGGCCGTGGCGTCCGTGGACGTGCCGGAGACGGTCGTTATCTCTTTATAATATTTATCGGTTTCGGGCGGCGGCGAAATTAGCGACGAGGGATTTGTTATATCGTGGAAGAATCGTCTTATGCCCGAAGCCGCGCCGGTGGAACCCGCGGCGTCGAACGCTCTGGCCTCAATGTCGTAGCCGTGAGCGTCGGTAAGAGTCGTCGCCGGAGTGGGTATATTGTAAGTCCAATTGACGAAGGCCTCATCGAAAGTTCCGACGTCGAACCAGAGCGGAGAACCTGATGCCACCCACTGGCTCGTCGCGTCGTTCCAGTATGTCGCGCCGCGAGTGATGGCCTGCAAGTAAATCTGGACTTTCCCGACGCGCGAGTGAGCGTCCTGGGCCGTGCCGGTTATGGATGATAGTGTATCGTAAGCGCGCAGATTCAGAGGCAGATTGACGACCGCCGCCTCCGGCGGCACGCTGTCGTAGATAAGCGACTGCCTGCGCCACGAAGATTGATTGTCGGAGTTGTCCTCGGCGCGGGCGTCCACGCGATAGAGCCGTCCGTCGAGCCACGCGGAACTGTCGGCAAATTTTGAGTGCGTGTAAGTCCACGTCGAGCCGCCGGTATTATCATAGAAACTCGTAACGGTCTCGCTGCTCCAATAGACGGGCCCGCCGCCGCCCTGCCAATAGTAAGTGTCTCCGACGAGCAAGTAAGATATTCTTATCTCCACCCGTTTTACGCCCGAGTTGAAGTCGCCGGCGCCGTCGGGCTTGTCGGCGGCCGTTCCAGAAACCGTGGCCAGAACGCTGTACACCGGCGTGGCAGCGCCCTGAAGAGGCCTGGTGAAGGCGAACTCCGGCGGACTCGAATCGTAAGTGAAAGTGTTGGAGTCCACCCCGACGGTAAACGTCGAGGAGCCGTAGGTTTTTTCGTTGCCGGCTTTGTCGCGTCCGATTACGACAACGTTGTATCTGTGGCCGGACTGCCACCCAAACCCTTTGATGTATTTCCATTCGAGTTTGCCTGACACCGTCGAGGAATCGGTGATGACATCGGCCCAGTAATTATTGCCCGTCCAGTCCATGGCGCTTGTCCAGTATTTGCCGGTGCGCAGGTTCTGCATCACTATCTTTACGAGAGTGCCGTCGAGGCCGGAGAACGCGTCAACGGCCGTTCCCGAGAGCGTCGTAAGCGCTTTGGACGGGCTATATCCCGTGCCGTCGGCGGGCACGACGAGCGAGGCCTCCGGCGGCTGATTGTCTACGGAAAACTCTATGTATGAGAGAGTGAAATTATCCTCCTCTTTGTTGCCGGCGATATCGCGGGCGCGCGCGGTCACCCTGTACCATCTATCCGACGGCCAGTTGGCGGGAAGCGAAGTGTATTGCCATTTCGTCGCGCCGCCGGTCAGAGGCGTCGTAACGACCCACGACGAGCCGGCCACCCAGTTGGCGCCGTCCCAATAGCCGAGCCCCGAAGGTTGCACGCCCTTGCCCACACTCACATCTTCTATCTGTATTTCGGTATAACTCACACCGGAGGAAGTAGCGGAGTCGTCGGCGGCGGTTCCGGATATCACCGCGGGATTGATGTAAGAATTATTGTTGACGGGGAAATTAACCCGCGAGGCCGGAGCGATATTGTCCACGGAGAATGTCCTGACCTTGGGCGGCGTCTCGGTGTTGCCGAGGTAGTCCTGAGCGCGGTGACGGATTCTGTATGTCTTGCCCGATACCCAATCGTCGGCGCCTATTGCGTCGGTATAAAATCCTCGGGAGCCGCCCGAGATAGTCCACATGCTGGTGTGGTCGAACCATTTTTCGGCGTGGCCCGAGCCGACGGCGACCCACGACGAGCCGTACCACCAATAGTCCTCGGCGCCGGGCGCCCCGGGGTCGGGGTTGTCCGCGTTTTCGTCGCGATAAATCGAAATTTGGATTTTCTCGACGGCAGCGTTGTTCGGATTGAAATGGTCAACCGCCGTGCCTGATATTCTCGACAACGGGTTAGACGAAGAATATGACGCGCCCGCCGCAGGGCGTTCAAGGTCTGACGTCGGAGCGGTGTCGTCGAATATGAATGTCGTCGAACTCGCCGGCGACTGATAAGTTACGAGGATGTCTTGGGCGCGCGAAGTCGCTCTGTAACGCCGCCCGCTCAACCACGGAGCGGTTCCCCACGCCGACGACGGATAGCGGTAGTCTCTTACATCTCCTGTTCCCGATAAAGTGGATTCAAGCCATCCGACGGGCGCGCCCGATTGCCATGCCCCGCCGTCGTAATATTCGTTGTCGGTGAGATTTTCTATGCGGAGCTCGACTTTGGAAAGACCTGATTTGTAGAGTCCGGCCGATTCGAGAGGATAGTCAACGGCAGTGCCGGTGAGTTGCAAGAGCGTGTTGTATTTCGTGTCCGCCGTCGGCGACGGAATTATAAGGCGCGAAACCGGCGCCGACGACTCGACGACGAAAAACCTCGTCGAGAGAGATGTCTCGACCACGCCCGACGGATAGATGACGTTGTCTGTCGCGCGCGAGTCCACGCGATAGCGGCGCCCCTGAGCCCATACGGGCGCGTCCGCATACTGCCAAAACGTTCCGCCCGACGATAGATTCGATAGAACATAATTCGTGGCGCCGGCGGAGCCCCAGCCGGAGCCCGAACCCAACCACGGTTTGTCGTCGGCGAGGTCCCGGATATTAAGTTCGACTTTCAATACTCCGGCCGTGGCGTCGGAAGAAGTCCCCGAGAGCGTCGGAAGAGATGTGTAAAATTTGTGCGGCGAATCTACGGCGGGCAACTGTATCAGAGTGTCGGGTTCGGCGTTATCGAACCAGAACGTGCAAGAGGCCAGCACCGTCTGAGTGTTGAAAGCGATATCGAACGCCTGAACCTGTATGAAATAGCTCGAGCCCGAGGCCAGCGCCGAAGCGAAATTTGCGTGAGTATAAGTCCAGTTGTACTGCGAACCGCCGATGCTCTCAAAACCGCTTGCGTTGCGCCATCTTCCGGCGTCGGGCGAATTGAATCCGCTGAAGCCGTCCCACCACGGGTCGGTGGCTTTGTCATTCTTGCGGACGGCTATTCTTATTTTACTTGCGTCCTGTATGCCGCTTCCGACGGCCAGCCCCGCGAGGTCTTTCGCCGTGCCCGAAATGGTCGCAAGAATTCTGTACGACTTGTCGAACTCCGGGAACTCCACGCCCGAAACCGGCGGAGTGCGGTCCCACATAAATACGGAAGTCGAGACGGTGTTGTCATAGTTCAGCGCAACGTCTCTGGCCCTGGTCTCGACGGAATATGTCTTTCCCTCCACCCATTTATTTTCGTTGAAGGCATAAGACCAGGCCGTCTGCTGGGCGTCCGTGGAGAGCGCCACGAACCATGCGTTTGCGGGATTGCCGAACTCGATAAAATCGTCGGAGCCGGGCGACCAGTAGGTATTTCCGTCGGTATCTTTTATTCTTAGCTCCACCGCGCCGACTTTGCCCGGCGAAGTGTCCGAAGCCGTGCCGGCGATGAGCGAAAGTTCTTTTCTGGCGGCGGAGGACGCCGACTCCGGCGGCGCAATGAGTTTGGAGACGGGCCGCGTCGTGTCGTAGGTGAATTGTCTTTGGAACGCGGGAGATATGTTGCCGGCGCGGTCAAGCGCGCGGGACTTTATTATGTAGGTAATGCCGTTTTCCCACGCAGGCGTCGTCGAGTTTATCGAGTACCAGCCGCCATCTCCGGCATAATCCCCGCCATAAGGCACATTCGTCGCGTTGAAATAAGCGTTGACTTCTTCCATCTCGGCCCACACCGAAGCGGCGGCGTTCCACCGCTCGCTGTTATCAGTGCGCTGTATGGTTATCTGAACAAGGTCGAGTCCGGCGCGCGGCACTCCCGTGACCTCGGAGGCCGTGCCCGATATCGTCGGAAGAGAATTATGATAATCGGAATCCGGTTTCCAGAGTGTCGCCGTCGGGGTTGAAGCGTCGAATATAAACGCCGACGTGGTGGCCGCCGAAAGATTTCCGGCGCGGTCCTGCGCGCGGGCATAGACCTCGTATCTCTTGTCGAAGGTAAGCGCGGGCGTCTGATACGTCCACGGAGAAGTTCCCGCTGTCAGTATCCACGTGGCCGCATTGCCCAATACCCACGCGGCGTCGGTAGTGTTGCGGACTTTTATGTAGACCATCGTGGCTCCGCTCGTCAAGTCGTCGGAAGTGCCCGATATGGTTGAGAGAGAAATCGCGCCGGCATTGGGCGAATACCACTTATTATTGTCGGGCATTATTATGGCGAGAGAGGGCGGCGCGGTATCGAATATAAATGTGACCGTCGAGAGAGTTATATCGGTATTTGCGGCTCGGTCTTTTGCGCGAGAAACGAGGCGATATTCCGCAGCGTTCTGCCACGAGGGAAGTCCCGTCGTCCACGACCACGAAGATGGCCAGATATTGTTGACGGCGACAAAATTATATCCCGACATCACCGTCCAAGAGCCGCCCGAAGCCGGCCGCGACGAAACTTGTATCTCGACGGTATCAAGGCCGCCCAGCGCGGCGTTCGCCGTGCCGGACACCGCGACAAGCGACGTGAAGTTCGAGGCGGCGGACGGATAGTTTATCTGCGAAAGCGGCGGGGTGGTGTCGAATATCACGGTGTATTTTACGGAGACATTCTCTTCGTTGCCGATGTCGTCGGCGCCCCACGCGCGGATATCATACTCGTTGTCGGAGAGCCATCCGGAAATGTTGTATTCCCACTCGGTCAGGAGACCCCCGACAGCGTCGGCGATAAATGTAGATGGAGTGACGCCGGTCCAGTTGGAGCCCGTCCAGTATCTATCAATGGTTTTGTTGTAAATCGTGAGTTTGACGAAGCCGCCGCCAGCGACCGTGATGCCCGCGAAATTATTGGGAGCGGCGGGAGTGTCGGCCGCCGTTCCGGAGATTTTAGTTATAGAGTTTCTCCACGCCACCGACGGCAAAGTAACCACCGTGACCGGAGAGTCGGTGTCATAAATAAAAGTGTTGGAGGACGCGCCGACATCAAAAATATCCTGCTGATTGCCTGCCCTGTCGAGGGCGCGCGAGACCGCCAGATATTTCTTGCCGCTCGTCCAGATGTTTCCGATGGTGTATTCCCACGACGACTGATGAACCTTGAAGTTCGCCGACGTCTCGGTGCTGAGCCACACGATGCCCGACTGCCAGCCGCTTCCGGTGTAATATCCCGCCGGCGTCGGCCCCATATCCTGTATGTAAATCTGGACTCTTCGCACGGAGTTTTGCGCTATCAAATTGTCGCCTATCGCACCGGATACGACTGTAAGAGTCCGGTATTTTCCGTCGGTGACGGGCAAAGAGACCGTAGCCGTCGGGCGCGTAACATCGTAACGGAAATAAAGTCCGGCGTTGCCCGAACCCGCGCCTTCGCGGTTGCCGGGCAGAGGATAAACGTCGTCTATCGCGCGGGACTTTGCGAAGTATTCGACGCCATCCGACCATGCCACGGCGGCGGTGGATGATACCATCACCAACTGATAGTTTCCGCCGGCGAAGTTCGCGGGGTTCCAAGTGGCCTCAGTCTCATACGCCACCCACGAGGACTCCGCGACAACGAAATATTCGCTGCCCTTTTTTATCTGAACTCCGACGGAACGTATGCCGGCCAAAGCGTCCGAGGCGGTTCCTGAAAGAGTCAGAAGCGCGTTATAGAATTCGCCGGAGGCGGGTCGCCGAATCACGCTCGACGGCTCGCCGGTGTCCCATGTAAATCTGACGGCGTTGGCGGCGGGGGGAGACATCAACGTCTGATTTTCCCAGATTCCATAAGTGTTTCTGCCGCGACTCCTGAGGGTATAGGACGAGCCGTGCACAAAAATGTCGCCCGGAGTGAAAGACCACGAGGGAGAAGAGGGCGTGATGTTCAGCCATGTCTCGTCGGCCGTCCACGATGACGCGGCGCGGAAATAATTGTCGGATTCTCTTTGGACGCTCAAAAGAATAACTTGCGTCTCGGAGTTGGCAGTGCCTGCTATCGAGGTCAGAGAGTTTCTGAAAGTTCCGTGAGTCGGCGCCGTTATCACGGACGCGGCGGCGGGCGGACGGAAAATGAAAGTGCGCGAAGCGTATATAATTTCGAAGTTTCCGGCGCGATCTTCGGCGCGCGCGTCAACGCGGTAACCGCCGTTGTAGTCGAAGAATCCGCTCGCCGGCATCGGGAATGTCCAGACACCCGGCCCTTCGTTCCACGCCGCGTCGAGCCACGAAGCGTCCGTGCCGCTCCAGTTGGAGCCGCTCCACCAGGCGTCGTCGCCCGCCTCGGAGTCCGCAACGGTGACTCTCTGCAGGCGGACTTTGACTTCCTTCATTTTTCCCGGGCCCCAGTCCCGCGAAGTGCCCGATATCGTCGGAAGAGTCACCATCACCACTGCGTTGCTCGACGGCAAAGTGACAAAAGAAGCCGGAGCGGATGTATCGTAGATGATGTAGTTTTCCGACGAGACGGCCCAGTTCGCAGCGCTGTCCCACGCGCGGGCGCGTATGGTGTAAGATGTGCCGTTCGTCCAGTAATTCGCCGGCGAGAAAGTCCACGAAGAAGTCCAAACGTTGACGACTTGGAAGGAAGACGCGACAGAAGCGAATCCGCCGGTCTGATAGATATAATCGTCGGAGAGCCGTTTTATCTCAACCTCGGCGCGCGACAGACCGCTTCTCACCTTGCCCGAGCCGACCGGCAGAATATCGTCGGCCGTGCCGGTTATCGTCGTGAGCGTCTTATACCATTCGTTATTCGCGGGATAAAGGACGGACGATTCGGGATTGGTCTGATCCAAAACGAACGTGACCGAGGATATGTTCGTTTCCATATTGGCCGACGGAACGGCCCAGTCCTCGGAGCGCGGCCAGAGCGTGTAAGAGTAATCGGCGGCGAAAGGAACAGGGTCGAAGACCTTCCACCATGAACCGGGGTTGCCGTCGGTAAGGTCGGCATAAAACCAGGAGTTGTCCGAGCCGGCCCATCCGGCCCCGCCCGACCACCAGGCGTTGTCGGAACGGCGCATACGGAACATCACATATTTGACTCCGCTGGCGCCGGTGGCGGTGTCGTTCGTCGTGCCGAAAATTCCCGTAACCTGATTTTTGGTCAGCAGTCCTTCGACGGGCGCGGTGGCCTTCGAAACCGGCGGCTCGGTGTCGTATCTGAAACTTAGCCCCGTCGTCGCCCAGTCGGGGTCGGCGGGATTTCGTCCGGAATTATCGCGCGCCTCGACCCAGATTTTGTATTGCACGCCGCTTTCAAGAGTGTAGGAAGACGAAGAAAGCGTCCAGTTGCTCAAAGTCCCGCCGACCTTGCCCCAAGTCGGCTGGTCGGGAGGCAGGTTGAAAAGACCCGACGCCGGATTCCAGTAAAGGTTCGTCTGAAGATTGCGCAGAACGACCCAAACGTCTTTGACGCCCGAAGGAGTGGAGCCGGGGTCGGATGCGGTGCCGGCTATAACGGGAAGAGCCGAGTACTTCCCGCCGGACACTGGATAAGTCGTGACGGCCACGGCGTCGGTGTTGTCATAAGTGAAACTGCGCTCGGCGATGGAAGAAACATTGCTTGAGCCGTCTATTGAGCGGGCGCGAACCACATAGCCGACGCCGTCCTGCCAGACAAGATCGCCGTCCTGCCATTGCCAGTCGGTCGTGCCGGCGGCGTCCCACCATTTCTCGCCGGCGCTGAAGACGTTGCCGTTCTGGTCCCAATAATCCGCGCCGCGCAAGATCGCCGCCTCGACCTTGCTTAAGCCCGACTTAACGCCGGGAGAGACGGGGTCAACGTCGGCGGCGGTTCCGGTTATCTTCGGGAGCGACGACTCGTACGCCGCGTCGGGGTCTATCAGTCCGGCGACAGGTGCCGTGGAATCGTACATGAAAGAAACTATGCTTGCCTCAGTAAAGTTGCCGGCCGCGTCGTAAGAACGCGCCTGCGCGGTGAAGTTGCGGTTCGGCGTCCACGACGGAGAAGCGGCCTGCCAATCCGCCGTCCCCGAGGCGGCGACCCACGTGGACTCCGCGACATCGCCCCACGCAATGCCGTTCCAGCGGACGTTGTCCGTCACATTGATGATTTTAAGTTCGGTGCGGCTTACGCCGGCCGGAGAGTCCGAGGCAGTGCCACGTATCGTCGAGAGAGGATTGAGAGGGCCATAGTAAGCGCCCGCCGTCGGAGATGTCACGGAAACTACGGGGCCGACGCGGTCGCAACTGAAATATATTGTACGGGGATCGCTTTCCTGATTTATGGCTTCGTCCACGGCGGCGGAACGCACTGCGTATTGCGTCCCCTGGACAAGCCCGGTGGTTATCGAAACAGTCCAAGTGGAAACGCCCACAGAGCCGCCGGCGTTAAAGACAAGGTCGTGGGTGTTGGTCGTCCAAGACGAGCCCGTCCAGTAATACTCCGAGCCGGAAGTATAAGAGAAACGCACCCGGACTTCTTTGGATCCGGCGGTGATATCGGAGGCCGTGCCCGTGATTTGGGACAATGACGGCACGAAAGTTCCCGACGACGGGAATGTCGCAAACGATGTCGGCGGCGTGGTGTCCCAGATGAAAGATTTGGTGGTGTAGGCGACCTCGAAGTTGCGCGCGTTGTCTATCGCGCGGGATATTATCTGATAAGTTCCGTCGGCGGGAACGCCAATTCCGGTGAATGTCCCAAGCACCGATGTGAGTTTGGCCCATTCTTTGGTCGTAGAAGAATATGAAACTGTAAACCAGTAGTGCGCGGGGTCGGTCCAGTCCGAGCCATTATAAAAATCGCCGGCGACGGATTTGAGCGCTATATTGACGCCGTCGTAAGGAGGTATCGCAAGCGACGTCGTCGAAACACCCGTCGCCCAGGGCTTGCCCGAAGGCGGAGAGTCGTCGGCCGTGCCTCTGATTTCATCCAGAGATTTTAATTTTGCAAGAGCCCCCACGGGCACCGTCACGCGGGACTCGGGTCTGGTCGCGTCGAATATGAAATCGAGTCCGGCGCCGGGGGACTGCTGATTGCCGGCGCGATCGACAGCGTAGAACTTTACGTTGTATTTATTGCCCGACGCCCAGTTGGCTCCGACGCCCGTGTACTGCCACGACGAAGGCCAGAAAGTGAAACCCGCGCCCGCCAGAGAAGCCGAAGAGACCCAAACGTCGTCGGTATCCCACGCCGAGCCCGTCCAGTACCATGTAGTATCGAGGTTTTTAACCCTGATAAAAATGTCGCGCCATATGCCCGGCGCGGCGTCGGAGGCGGTCCCCGAAATCACGGGCGCCGAGTTGTGGCGGTTGAGGTTGGGATAAAGAAGCGCGCTCGTCGGAGAAGTGCGGTCTATGACTATCTCGCGCGACGGGGAAGTGTAAGTATTGCCGGGCGCGGAAAGCGCCGCGTCGAGGGCGCGGGCGTATATCTCGTATTCCCCCTCGTCTTTCCATGCGGAAGTGGGATAGGCTATCGTGTAAGTCCACGGCTCGTTGTTCGAATTGAACTGTGTGTCGTCGGCGACGGCGTCGAGCCAGAAGTCCCCTGTCTCATAAATATGGGTCGCGGGATTATATGTCAGCGACGCGCCTTTTTTCTTGAGCTGCACTTTCACCGACGATAATTTTCCGGAATACATCGAGGAATCGGCGTCGGTCGCAGTGCCCTTTATCTCGATAATGTTTTTCGCGCCCGAGTGACCGGTGTAGTGGTCGAGATGGACAATGTTGTTTATCCCGACGGAGGGTTGAGTCCGGTCCGCGTTTATGTAAATATTCTCTATCTCGCCCTCCGACTCCCAGCCCGCCGAGCCTTTTCCGCGCGAACGCAAAACGTACCTGACGCCGTCCTGGATTATAGCGTTGGGGAACGGATACGAGAACGGACTAACGCCTCCCGCCGGGCACCACGTGGATACGGAAACCCAAGCCGACTGGTAATGGCTCCAGTAAGTCGAATAACCGGGGCCGGAACTTATCTGAACCCATACCTCGGAAGTATAACTGTCGCCCGTGCCTGTAACGGTAAGGTCGCCGGGAACTTTGTAATAACTGCTGTCCGCGTGCGATGTAACGTATGTTCTTGGAAGAGGGGCGGCGTAACTGAAAGTTATGGTCGAGGCCGCCACCTCGGTTTCTTTGTTGCCGGCTTTGTCCCACGCTCTTACGCCTATCTTATACTGGTAGCCGGGGTCTTCCTTCGCGGCCCATGCGACGTTCGAGGCATTCCATCCCCACGATGGTCCGGCGGTAACGATATCTATCATTTCGGGCGCGTCGAGCCACTGAGATTGCGTCGGCGACCAATATTTATTCTGAATGCCGGTATCCTGGCCGGCCACACAGTAAATTATAATGCCGACACGATCAAGCAGACCCGGAGACAGGTCGGCGGCCGTTCCGGATATCGAAGGAAGGTTGTCCACCATGGACTCGGCTACCGGCACAGTCACGCGCGAAGTCGGCGGGGTTGTGTCGCAGGTGAAGGTGTTTGTGGACCAGCCGGGCTCGAAGTTCGTCGCATTATCCTGCGCGCGAGATATTACATAATAGGATGTCGTGTCCGTCCACATCGCGGGACTGACGACGTAGCGCCAATCCATCGAAGATGTCCAGATATTGTAAATCGTCGAGGTGGAGAACACGGCATCGGATGAATCAGTCCAGGCCTGATTCGACCAGCCGCCCCACCATTTATTGTCGGAAAGTCGTTTGACGGCGACATCAACCTTATTAACGCGGCTGGCCATTGTGTTGGCGTCGGCGGCCGTGCCGGATATGGTGGCGAGCGCCCCGGCGTAAGCGGAGCCCGCAATCGGCGGGAATATCACGCGCGATGTCGGCGGAGTGGAATCGTAAGTCATGCTCGAAAAAACCGGCGTCTCGAACTTGTTCGGGTCGGACAAATCCTGGGCGCGGGTGTATATCTCGTAGAGATAATTATCGCCCATCGGGAAAGGCGGCGTGAGGTCCCAGATATATCTTCGGTCTATTTGAGAGCCGGTGAAATCGAAATTGGTGACATTGAGCGCGTAGCCCGGGTCGCCTCCGGCCCACGAACCGCCGCCCTGCCAGTATTCCCACGAAGAGCCGTTGTTCGTTCTGCGGACGCGCAATTTTATGTATCCGATGCCGGCGGCGTCATAGCCGTCGTTCCAGTTGGAGCCGTCCACGGCCGTTCCGGTGATATATGAAAGCGTCTGTTTTACCGCAACGCGCCGGCCAAGGGATAAGTGACGCGGGACGTCGGCGCTTTGTCGTCGAACCTGTATTCGTACCCGCCTTCCGACGGAACGTTGTATTGAAGTTTGTTGCCTGCGTTGTCCTCGACCTCGACCCAGATTCTGTAACGGTTGTTGTCCACCATCTGGGGAGCGGCGGTGGACCATTCCACAGTTCCCGTAACGGGCAACCGCACAACTTCGTCCTGCCAGTTGTCGCCGTAGGACGGAAGATAAGTGCCCTTCCAATACACGCCTTTGCCGGGAGCGACGTCTCTTACGACTATTTTAATCTCTTTGATTCCGGACGTCGCGTCGGCGGCCGTGCCGGTTATCGTCGGCATAGAACTGTATGTCTTTACCGCCGCATCGTATAGGGGTATGACTATTCCGGCGGTGGGCGTGGTCTTATCTATTCTGAAACCCACGGTCGAATAATCTATCTGCCAGTTGCCGGTATATCCGCCGTCGTTCGATTTAAGAGCGCGATCGCGGGCGCGGGTTTCAATAAGATAGCGATTGCCGTCCACCCAATCTACGACGGAGGAGTTCCACGACCAGTTCAGCGGCTCGGCGGCGGCGTAATCAAGGTTGAATCTTAAAATCTGCCCGGCGTTGCCCCACTGCGAAAGCGTTGTGTTCCAGTCCTTGTTGGTGTCTATATCGTGGATTCTTAATTCGACGCGCGTGACGCGCGAGGCGTTCGCGTTGGGGTCGGAAGCGGTGCCGGTTATGGAGGCCAGTGACGGATAGAACTTGCCCTCCTGCGGAGATATAATACGCGACGTGGGCGTAGCAGTGTCTATGGTGAAGGTCGCGGCGATGTCGGCCGTCTCGTTTCCGGCGACGTCGCTGGCGCGGACGTATAACTTGTATTTTTGATTGTCGGCCAATGCCCCGGCAAAACCGGTATAAGTCCAGACGGGCAGGGCCGAGATGTTCGCCGCAAAGTCCTGACGGGAGCCGCCGGTAAAGTCCGAGCCGTTCCACCATCCGACGACGCCGGTGAGTTTTTCTATGGCCACGGTTACAGTAGAAACGTAGGCCGCGACATCAACAGATGTGCCTGAAATGGTAAGCAGTGTGTTCCAGTTACTGAGGTCGGTCGGCTGAGTGAGCGCGGCCGCCGGCGGGTCGTCGTCAACGATAAAGGTAGAGGATGAAAGTATGCTCTGAACGTTTCCGGCCGCGTCGTACGCCTGCGCCCAGACGCGATACTGCCTGCCGGACTGCCATCCGCCGCCCGTCGGAGACCACGTGGAAGTCCACACTACGGTTCCGGCGCCGATACCGCCCTGCGCAGTGTGCCACGGCACAATGCCCAGAGTTTCGACGGGCGTGAGTTGGTCGGCTTTTACGCGGACATAATTGTTCCCACCCCAGTCGTAAGCCGTGCCCGAGACGGTGGCAAGCGAGCCGGTTTTGCTGAAGCCCGCGTCGGGCGGATTGACGATGCGCGCTACGGGCGTGGTTTTGTCTATCGCAAAATTGACTCCGGAGCCATAAACGCTCTGATTTCCGGCGGGTACGGCGAGGTCTATGGCGCGGACTTTGACATTATAATACTCGTCCGACGGAAGATTGACCTGACCTATCGAATAACTGTCCCATATTCCCGTCGCGCTCAACCATCGCTGGGCCTCGAACTCTATCGAGGACACAGGCCCCGACGATTGCCACGCGCCGCCGTCCCAGTAGAAAGTCGCGCCTGCCTGAGTGATTCTCTTTAACTGCAAACTGACTCCGCAGGGCGACTCCTCGCTTATGCCGGCCAGATTGTCGGAAGCCGTGCCGGTTATAGTAAGCGCGAGCGCGGGGTTGAGGCGTTGCCCCTCGGAAATAGAACTCACGCCCGAAACGGGCGCGGAGTTGTCGAACCTGAATGTGAAAGAAGACGAGCCGGTCACCCAGGCGCTTTGCTGGTTCGTGGCTTTGTCCACCGCGCGCGAGCGAACGGTGTATTGTTTTTCGTTGGCCCAGGTCGGAGACACTCTCGACCACGGGGCGACGCCTGATACCACTGCCCATGTTGAAACGCCCGTCGTGGCCCAGTCGGAGCCGGTCCATCGGAAAAACAGCGTATCGGAGTCGTTTCGTATCTGTATCTCGACTCTGTCAACCGAGCCCGGAGACGCGTCCCACGCAGTTCCTTCTATCGTCGGAAGCGCGGAATATATGACGTCGTTGGAGACATTCGAGACAGTGGCCGTCGGAAGCGTTACATCGTAAACAAAGGCCGTATCCGACGGCTGCGTATAAACATTGACGGCTTTGTCCGTGGCGCGGGCGCGAATGTTGTAAGTCGTGTTGTTCGTCCACGTTCCCGTCGGAACGGCGATTTTGAAATCGGGAAGCGAGGCGATGTCGGTATTGTTCCAAGTGTCAGCCGCGGGAATCCATTCTGTCCAAGTTGAATAGAACTTGGCGTAGTTGGAGCCGGTTTGTATCCTTACTTCAAGTTTAGTTATTATGCCAAGAGAGTTCGCGTCGGATACAGTGCCGGAAATCGTTGCAAGCTGTTTTGTCGTTGCGTTGTAATGATTATTGTGAAGCGGTCTTAAAATATTTACATTCGACGGAGCGGCGTCGTCTATCACGAACGTCGCGGGATTCGCTTCGGGGTCGCCGGTCTGACCGGCGGCGGTGGCTTTTATTCTGGCTTTGTAATTTTTATTTGACGTCCACCATGACGGGGTCGTGTCATACGCCCAATCGCCGGATGTCACGGTTAATCTCGTCCACGTGGAATAATCCACCCATTGTTCCAAGGCGCCGCTCCAGTAAGTGGACGACTGCGTCAAGTCCTGAATGGAGAGTTCGGCGTACTCGCTGAATGTCTCGGCGGTTCCGCGGATCTGATTGATTGTCGCGGCGGGGTAGTGAGAATTATTGACGGGAAAAGTGACGACGGCGGCAGGGGCCGGAATCTGGAAGTAAAACGCGCGCTCAGTCGAGGAAGAAATCTGGGCGCGGTCATACGCGACGGCGCGAACTTTGTAGTTAGTGTTATTGACCCACGGATTCCCCGTCGCGCGCGACCACGCGGGGGAAGAATACGTCGTCGAAAAATAGACGGGGTCCACGCTGTTCCATCCGCCGCCATCCCACCATCGGGCGGGCGCGTCCGTTTTTTGATACGCGACTTCCACCCTTTCTATCGAACCCGGAGGCGCGTCAAGAGCCGTGCCGGATACCGTCGGAAGTCCCTGCACCGTCTGACCGTCCGGCGCGGGCGGAAGATTCACCGCGACCGTCGGCGGCGTAAAGTCGGCAATGAAGGTTCTTGTGGCGTAATTCAGGCCCCAGTTTGTCGCCTTATCCTGAACCCTTACATTCGCCTCATAAGTAACGTCGGTCGTCCAGTCGTAATTGTTGAGTATCCAGAAAGTCCCGCCCGAACTCAAACTCGCCTGGTTCCACGCCGACTCGGCGGATATATCCTGCCATACGCCACCGACGAAATAAGTGGTGGAATACCTTAAATCCTTGACGCGGATTTCGACGAGATTGACCTTGCCGGGGTAAGAGTCAACCGCCGCGCCGTATATTTTTCCCGTCTGAGAAATGTAATTATTGGGCGAGGCGGCGGGATAAGTTATCGTCGCCGTCGGGCGAATTGTGTCGTAGACATACGTATGGGTAGGCCTCACCAGTTCCCAGTTAAGCGCGAAGTCCTGGCCCGCCACCGTCATGGCAAAGACGCGGTTTTCTTTCTCGGTGTAGGCGCCTTCGGATATTTCATAGTAAAATCTTTCGATGTCCTGATTATACTGCCCGTCCGTCGGCAATGCCGACGGCCAGTCGCTAACCGGCTGGTCGGCGTAAGCGTTCCAGTTGTTGCCCACCCAATACCACGTGGAGCCGGCGAAGAACATCCTCAAAAGTATTCTTACATCTTTTACTTTTCCTATGGGCGGGTTCTCGTAAGCCGTACCGGACAGGGTAAGCAGGTTGGCGAAATCTTTGGTGTGATAGTCGTCCGGCGGATATGCTATGCGAGTGTTCGGTCGCTCGGTCTCGGTGGGCGGCTCGCTCGTTTCCGGCTGGTATTCATCGTAAGTGAAAGAGGTCGTGGACCAGCCCGCTTCGTAATTTCCGGCGGCGTCTATGGCTTTTGAAATTATATCGTACTCTTCGCCGTGGACCCACGTTGGGGTCGTGCCGGACAGGAGAGGATTGGGATATACCCATGCTCCGCTTGTGGCTCCCACAAAATAGTTCTCATGCCAGTAAGCGGTGTCGTAGGGGTCGGGCGGATTCGTATCCCATGCCGAACCGCCCCATACTTTCATCGGAGAGGGGCTTTTCCTTATTATGTTGACCAAAACCTTGCTGACCTTCCGCTGAGCGTAACTGCTGATATTGTCGTCGGCGGTGCCCTGTATCGCGTTGAATTTCCAAACTTGGTTTTTGTAACCGCTGTTCGTAGGGTCGGTAACACGCGAGCGCGGAGGCGACTGGTCGTAAAAGAATGTTCTTATGTCGCCCCATAGACGTTTATTGCCGGTTCCGGAGACCTCGGTGGGGCCGCGCGAATCGTCGCGCGGGTAAGTTTCGAGTGTGTACGCCGCGTTGTCCGTCCATGCGCCGGTAAAGTTATATGTCCAAATGTATATGCCGGAGCCCGGCGGTTCTTCCACCCACGAACCTGCGGGGGCTTCGGGATACTGGTCGTTGGAGCCGGGCGGATCGGTCTGCCAGTTATCGCTCCACCAGTATCTTATCGGCGGGGATGTCTTTATAAGACGCAATCTCAACGATTCCATTCCGCTGCGGTTGCCGGACACGTCGAGCGGGTCGGTCGTAGTGCCGGTTATCGTCGCAAAACCGGCCTTTACTATCTGATTTTGAAACGGCGTGTCTATCGTAGCCTGCGGAATGGTAAAGTCAACGAGTATATTGGTTTTTGCGTCGGGCGTGTCGTCCGCGTTGCCGGGCACATCATAGGCGCGGGCGGAAAACTCGTATTTATTGCCGCCGGTGAGTTGGTTTATAGGCATCTCATAATACCAATTCAGATCGGACGCCGGCGGACTTACCGAGGGTACCGTCGCATACACTCCGTATGTGGAATAATTGACCCACTGATTCAAAAACGCCGACCAGTAAGTCGCGCCGCGCGTGAGGTCTCTTATCATTATCTCTACTTTGCCGAGATTCGACGATGTGTCGCGCGCGGTACCGGATATGGTGGCCAGAGACGCGCCGCCGTTGGCATTGAAATTGAGTTTTCGGTCGTTCGAGCCGGGCTTCTGTATGAAGGTGTCCGGCCCGACATTGTCTATTCTGAATGTGGACGATGAGTAAACGTTGGAAATGTTGCCCGCGCGGTCTTTGGCGCGGACTATTACCTGATAATCATTATCCGGCGACCACGGCGGCCAGTAAGGTGTGTTGCCGTATATTCTCCATTCGACGGTATTTTGATTAACGCCGGAATACCAGACGGCGTCGGCCCACGAATCCGCCGAAGTCGTCCAGTTACCGTTCCAGTTCCAGTAAGTCGCGCCCTGCACAATATCGCGTATGCGTATCTGCGCGGAATCACCCGTGCCGGCGAAACCCGCGGTTTTGTCTCCGGCATATCCCGATATCGTCGGCATCGAAGTGTGCACCGACTGGAACGGCATTGTTATGGAAGTCGTCGGGCGGGTTATATCATAGCGGAAACTATAACCAAACGTCTGCTGATTGTCGGCTTTGTCTTTCACCCACAAATCCACTGTGTATTCATAGTCCGTCTCAAAGGTTAGCGCCGAGTTTGTGTAATACCACACTTGCGGCGACCCGCCGTCGAGAGATGTCACCGTCTGATAACCGAGAACGGTCTTCGTCCACTGACCTTCCGTCGGATTATTGTGCTGCCAATAATAAACCGACCCGGGCCCGCCGGTGGAATAATAAATTTTAAACTTGAGGTAGTCAACGCTGGCCGGAACGTCGGGCGGGGCGTTGCATGTTCCGGATATAGTAAGAAGCGCGGCTTCGTTGCGGTATGAGTTGTTCGGCGGCAATGTCATCGCCGCAACGGGGGGGGTGCGATCGCAGGTGAAACTCCTTGTCGAAAGCGCGGCGTCATAGTTGCCGGCGGTGTCGCGCGCGCGGCTGCGCGCGCGGTAGACCTGCCCGTCGGTAAATTGATTGGAAGAAATCCTTATCCACCACGAAGCCGAATCGGAATCTATCGTCACCGTGTAGAACGAATAATTGTAGTTGCCCGCAAAATTTTCTATATTGACCCAAGAATTTTCGGCTCCCGACACCGAACCCGCATCCGCCCATGCCGTGCCGTTGTAAAAATAACTCGAGCCGTCGCGCCAGACGTTCAGCGCAACGCCGCCGGCGGTTCTCTGACGGAAATTATCCTGACAAGTCCCCGATATGGTGACCAAACTCTGCGTAAGCGCAAGCCGCGTGTCGCCGGCGCCGGGGTATTGTATGAACGATTCGGGATTGGTCGGATCGTAAGTTACGGTGACGTATGCCCCGGGCCAGTCGCCGATACTGTCGAACTCGCGGTTGCCGTCCAATGCGTTATTTTTGGAGTATGCCTTGTCTTTGGCTCGGGGGCGCACCCTGAAAATACGGAAATCGTCCGTACCCAGATTGAACATCCCCGAGTTGGGCGTCCAGTCCCAGTTGTTCCAGACACCACCGACTTTGGAGGCCGTGTTCCAAGCGGAAGTGGAAGTAATATCGCCCGTCCACTCCAGGCGCGTCTGGTCCCACGCCAGACCGTCGTCTCCGCGCGTAACCTGCAACTGAACGCCGGCATCGTCGTCCATGCCCGATTCGCCTTCTATGGCGGGTTTTCTGTCGTTGTCGGATGTTCCCGCAATAGTAGCTATCGAGTTGGTGACAAGATTATTGGCGGGAGACGTAACCGTGGACGTGGGTTTTGCGGCGTCATAATAAAATTCTCTGGACCTCGTCGTGGGCGGGGGGGCGGGATCGGCCTCGGGGTTCCCGGCCGCGTCAAGCGCTTTACATTCCACTCCATATTTGTTCGTGGAAGTTAGAGTAAAACCCGTCAATGTCCAGCTGGGCGAACCCCACGCCACGCTGCTCCATGTCGAGTAGGCCACCCATGCGCCTTCTGCCGCCGACCAATAAGTTGTTCCTCGGGTAATGTCCTGAAGACGGACAAAAACCTTGTCGCCGGATTTATTGTCCGCCGAAGTGCCCGAAATAGCGGCAAGATTCTTGGATGCCACGGCGTGCCCGTAATATCTGTTGTGAACTGAAGGCAGGGTAATCGCGCTGGTCGGAGGGTCGGCGTCTACTTCCACCGTCTGAGAGGACTCCCACACATTGAAAACATCCTGAGTATTTTTGGCCTTGTCTCTGGCGCGGGAGGATATAAGATACTTTCCGGAGGTAAAAGTAATGCCGTGAGTCCACGACCACGACGAAACCCAAACGGACGTTACATTGCGCCACGAAGGCGCTCCGCCCGTATCAACAAAACCCGCGCCCGTCCAAAAATTCCCATCAGACAAACGCTGAACCGCCACCTGCACGGCCGCGCCCCGAATGGGATCGTAGGTGTCTATCCCCGACAATGCGTCGGACATAACGCCGGTGAAGTCCGGCGGAACGGCGACTATGCCCGTAGGATTGTCAAAATTACCCTGTTCGCCTTTACCTATGTTGGGTGTGGGAAAGGTGAATGTCGAATATGGTATCCCCGAGTCCCAGCGGAAAGCAATGGTGGAGCGCACGACCTCCAGATTGGAATCGAAAGAGCCCGCGGCGTTTTTGACTGCGTCCTCCGCGCGCTCGGTTATGTAATAAGTGGTGCCCTGCGGCACTTCCGTCATTGACTCTTTGGAAGGCACAAGAGTCGTGTTGAACCATTCGATGCTGGCATACTCGTTAACGGAACCGCCCCCTTTGGGAATTCTCGAACTCGGCAACCAGTTCGTGGGATTGGTCGGAAAACTTCCGGCGGATTGCCAGCCGGAGCCGTTCCACCATTGGCCGTCCTGTCTCCACAAAATCCATCTGACGAACTGCACGGTGCCGCGATCGTTGTCGCGGGCAGTTCCCTTAACCTGCGATATATCGCCATAAAAAGGATATGGAGTCCCCGCGGCAAAATAAGTCGCGCCCACGGGCAGGGTGCAGTAAGAATCCGGCCTCTCGGGCGGACCGGCATCGTACATATCGAAATAAAACTGCGAGGTCTGCGCCGAGGTCGCAAAATAATAGTCCACATACACCGGCAGCCAATCCAGATAAGTCGCGTCCTGCGTGCCGTTTTGCACTTGCGTAACTCTTACTTTTATATTGTCGCCGTTGAGCTTGGCCGGGGACCATGTCGTCCATGTCGTAACGTCAATGTAAAATATGTCCTGCGATGTGGATGAGATATTCACCATCGTCCACGAGTCGCCCAGCCACGAAGTCCCCCCGTTCTCGCTGACCTCGATTTTTATGCCGTCGCCGTTGTTGCTGCCGGCGGCCGAAAGAACGTCCGCCCGGACGACGACCTTATCAATAGTGACATCCAGCGGAACCGAGAAACCGTATCCGCCGAATGTGTGCGTCTGGCCGTTCGTGGCCGAAGAAGCCGTCGAGGTATCGTTGTCATACACCGCTCCGGGGTTCGACCACGAACCGGAGTTTGAACCGGGGTTGTTCAGAAGGGAGGTGTAGCTGGTCCCGGACATATTCTTTGCCGAGTCCATCGTCTTGACATAAACCGTGTATTTTCTGTCGTGCCTCAGATACAGGGGGCGGTTGGAGCCCACCGTGGGCGCGGTGGTCGTCGTGAACAACTCCCAGTCGGAGCCCGTAACACCCGTAGAAATCCAGAGATTCATCTTGCTCTCGTCGCCTTCGCTCCAGTCCGTCCATCCGTAGTCGTTGACGCCGTCATAAGCGCCGGTCCAGCGCTTACCGAACGTTTCATCCTTGATGAACAGCCACGCGCCTTGCGTGGAATGCATGCTTATGTTGTCCGATGCCGTTCCCGAAATCGCCGGTAGCGACTTTCTCCAGGTAACATCGGTCGGGTCCGGCTGGGCGATACCGAATGTCGGCAAGGTATTGTCCCAGTACAAGTTGAAATGCAGGTCAACATATCCCGGATTTGTCGTCCTGTATCCGGAAGCCGCCGCGTTATTAACCGTAGGGATGGGCTCAACCGACCATGAACCGCCGGAATTGGTCGTATATATGAAACGACCTCGATTGCTGGCGTCCTCCTGAAATGTCTTTATCTGGTGCGGGGTCGAAGGATTCGTATGACCATAGGCCACGTTTGTGTTGGCCACCTGAGTACCCATACCCAAAACGCGCCAGTAAATCGTTGCCGACCCGCCCGGGGACATAAACTCAAGGCGATACTGCGTGCCCGCCGCCAGTTCCACTCCGTTGAACGCGGCCAACTCCACCTCCGTCCAGGCGGCATAGGTGGCCGCGGCCACGACCGTGGTGGAACTCAACATAACGGCGCCGTCCGAGACCCTTATGATTCTCATCTGAAGCGGTTCGCTCGGCGTGCCGCCCACGGTCCGAATGGTGAGTTTTATCTTATTGACGTTCATCTTCTGTTCCGGCACGAACAACTGGGCCAACCTGTGCGAAAAATTGCCGGCCACCGCGCTGTATATCGCGCGAAGCGGAATTAAAGCCGCCCTACTGGTGAGGTTAGGCGCGGCAGTGTCGTTTTGGTCCATGCAGTAATAAGGGTTGCCCTGCGTCGTGTTGTCTTTGTAAGTAACCAGGAATATCGGAGTGGCGTTCTGCGCTACCCAGCCCATAGCGGGATTGTCGTTGTCGTAAAACTTATACCCCAGGTTCATATCCGTATCCTGGTCGTTGGGGTCATCGAGATTGTCCAAAGTGTCCGACGGATAAAAATTATTGACGGGGTCGCCGCCGACAAGTCTTTTATTTCTGCTGATGGTTGTAATATCCTGAACGACTATCCAGTAAGCGTTTCCGGCCACGGTCACTCCTGCGCCGGCCATGGCTATATCGGCCCAAACGATACCACGGTATACGTCGTACGTAACAGTGCCTGTGGCCAGTATTACGCTTGCCGAAGGTGTGGTCGCCACGTCGCCGACGGAGGCATCCGCCCTCAAAGTAACCTGCAACTGCATACCGACCGTGCCGCTGTCGGTGTCGTTGTTCTGAACTATGGGGAACATTATTCTCTGGACGCCCGACGATACCCGAGCCGTGAAGGATATGCCGCACCTGTCTCCGGTGTTGGCATTATTCAGAGTGCCCAAAGCGCTGAAGCCCCTGTTGTCGTATCCCTCGATGCCTTTCTGCTCGATAAGACGCATTCTGTTGCCCCACCAGTAGTCGGCGTTGGCGGGAGTCATCGAAACCAAAACCACAATGCCGGCGGCGACCGCGCAAAGCAGTCCCGCGGCCAGCGACTTGTCGCGGCGCACGCTCAAGCGCTTCAAAAGCGACGATAGTATACCGGCGGCATTTGGGTACATGATTTAGGGCTTACGCTCCAGCAGTTGTTTGGCCGACTCTCTTGCCTGTTCGTCCGTATCATCGAGCATTCTTTTGAGAATCGGTTCCAGAACATCCTTTCTCATCGGATAATGGTTCCGCCACAAAAGCCCCGCCGAGACCCTTCGTATTACGGGGTTCGGATTTTCCGCGGCTCTAACGAGAGCGTCGAAGGCCGTCGCGCTGTCGCGCATTCTGCTTAAACCCTCGACGGCATCAAGACGGACGGATATGTCCTCGCTTTCGTTGTTGAGCACTTCTATCAACGGCCCCACAGCCGCCGTCCCTCCTATGTTTCCGGCGGCTATCACGGCGGCGGAGCGTATCTCGGATTTTTTCTCGGTTCTTATGACGTTGACAATCTCGTTGAGCGCCTCGGGATTTTTCTTTTCACCGCTCAAGTTTGTTATCGCGACGGATTTTTTCCGATAGTCGGCGCCTTTTAAGTTTTTAATCTCGGCCGAAACGTCCACTTTGCGCGCATAGACGGAGGGCGCAAAAGCGTCCGAGGCCGCAATCGCAAGAACAGCCGTAATAATGCCACGAACGTTTATATTCATGCCCATTTTCCCGTATCAAACACCGCCGCCTCGGCGCGGGCGGTCGCACTGTCTGCCATAACTATGACGTCTATGAGCGCTTCTTTGTCATGCACCCGGGAGGCGAACTGCCCGCTTACATCCTCCAGCGCCAAACGCATAGTCGGAGCCGAGGCGAAAATGGAATCCGTCATCAGGCAGTACGCCACGTATTTTTGATCCGCTATTTTTTTTACGACGACCGGGTATATCATATTCGCTCTCCGAGTCGAGGCGGGAGGAACGGGTCTCGGCCCGTCGCCCTGCGTTCCATGCAACCGCGATTCATAATTTCCCGCGTTGTATATACGCGCGCGCACGCGCGCAAATAATGCGGGGTATAACCAGACCTCATTTTGTCATTGCGAGGGCGTGTAAGGGCGAATAATCATTCGCCCCTACTTCGTCCCGATGTCCATCGGGACTCCTCGCAATGACAAAGAACGAATTACGGCGGGGCGCGGAGGTCTGCCTCTACGGGGAGGAAACATCTCCGTCGTCCCGCCGAACG
>JASEHK010000050.1 GCA_030018875.1 Endomicrobiia bacterium
CCGAATCGTGGTTTCAGAGAGCCAGTTACAAAGAGGCCGCCGCGGAGTTCAGGAGTCTTTTATCATCCTACCCGGGGTCGTCGTCGAGGGCGCTGGCGCAGTTTCGCGTGGGAGAGATTCTACTTAGGGCCAATAATCCCGCCGATTCCCGACGGGAACTTGAAAAAATTCTCGCCGACGCGAGTATGTCGCCCGAGTTCAAATCCAAGGCCCTTTATATGATAGCGGAAAGCCACTATCAACAGAAAAACTACCGTCTCGCCTTAAAATATTATAAAAGGATAATCGAAGATTTCGCCCGCGCCCCCGAAGCGCCACAGGCGCGGCTGGGGCTCGCCTGGTGCAGCCTCGGCGAGCGCGATTATCAGGCGGCGCGAGCGGCGTTTTCGTCGTTTGCCGCAAAATATCCGCGCCACGCCTCGACGGCGGATGCGGTCTATCTTGCCGCCGTTTGCGTATATCTCGACGGCAACAGAGACCATACCCTCTGGGCCGCGGCGACATCGGCATTTGCCGGCTTCATAAAGACCTACCCGCGCTCGCAGCACGCCGCCGCCGCATATTATTACACCGGCCATGCGCGATTCAACGCCGCGGATTATCCGTCGGCCGCCGAGATATTTAAATCATTCGCGAAAAAATATCCGTCGAGCGGGCTTAAAGAGTTCGCCGATTTTATGGCGGCGGAGTGCCTCTTTAAGACCGCGGAATACGACCTCGCGCGCAAGAATTACTCCGAGTTCGTCGAGCGATATCCGTCGTCTGGCCTAGCCGACGACGCCTATTACAAAATCGCGCTATGCTATTCCAAGAGAATGGATATGGCGCTCGCGGCCTCGGTGCTTGAAGACGTCGCCGCCAAGTTCCCCTCGACGGAAACCGCGCTCAACGCGCGCATGGCGCTTGCCGAAGTGCTTTTCGCCCAGGGCAAAAAAACCGAAGCCTTCGCCGCGCTCAAAGATGCGTCTTCTCGGCATCGTTCGGTCGCTGCGGGGTTCCTGATAGCGTCCCAGACGGCATCCCTTTACGCCAAGGCCGGCGATTGGCAAAACGCCGCGACCTTTTACGAATTCGCGCTGAGTAGCGCGTCCGCTCCGACGGAAGCGCGCGAAGACACCGCGCTCGCCTATAGCGTTTGTCTCGTCAATCTCAGCCGCCGCGAGGATGCTCGCAAGACGCTCGCGCAAATTTCCTTATCGGAAAGATCCGTCATGAGAGCCGAGGCCATGTTCCGTCTGGCTGAAGCCGATTACGACGAGCGTGATTCTGCCTCGGCAACTTCGCGCTACGAAAAAATAATCGCGGATTATCCGTCGTCGCGGCCGGCGCCGCACGCTATGTTTCGCCTCGGAGACATCGCCCGCGGCCGCGGCGACCGCGCCAAGGCTTACGAAATATGGGCTGAGCTCGTTCAGAAATATCCGTATTCTCCCGTCGGAGCGCAGACTATGTGTGAGGTGGCGCAGTATTTGAGGGAAAACAAAAAGTATGACAAGGCGCTCGCCGTTTATTCCAAGATAGAATCGGCGTATGCTTACACGGACATCGCCCGAAGCGCCGCCCTTGCGTCGGCGGGGATACATCGGGACGCCGGCAATTCCGGCCTTGCCGTCGAGAAATACGAAAAAATAATCGCCGCTTCGCCTTCCGTGCCCGTTATGGCTGAGGCCGCGTTCGCCCTGGCGGAGATAAAGGCGGATCGTTCGGACGGCGCCGCGGGCTCTTCATTGTCCAAAAAATCGCGCGTGGCATCCGAGTTCCTTAAAGTCGCCGCCGATTATCCCGATACGGATTTCGCCGCCACGGCCACGATGCGGGCCGCCGAGATATACGGCATCGCCGGAGAGCGGGCGCTCGCCGAAGAAATGAAAGGCCGCCTGTTGGCGCGTTATCCGTCGAGCGAGCCGTCCGCGCGCATCGCGGTGGAGGCGGCTCGCGTCAAAATGGATTCGCGGGACTATCGAGCCGCCGTGGACGTACTCGGACCGGCCGCGTCGGGACGCTCGGAGCAGTCCGCCATCGCCCAGAAAATGATAGGCGATTGTTATTTCCTGATGTCGCGATACTCCGAGGCCGTCGTGGAATATCTCAAGACCGCGTACCTTTTCAGAAACTATGAAGCCGTCGCCTCAGAGGCTCAGTTTCTGGCGGCCAAGTCTCTTGAACTTAAAAAAGACCGTCGGGAAGCCGTCAACGCTTACCGCCGCACGGTGAATTTCTTCCCGGGCACTCTCTGGGCCGCCGAGGCCGACGTCCGCATCAAAGAACTCGCGAAGTAATTTAAGTTCCAAGAAAAAATATCCATCGCTGTCTTTTATCCACCGCATACAAAAATGATGTTAAATAAAATCGTTAATATTATTCATAACCCGATTATCCTGCGCATAGTCCCGCGGTTTTTTTTTCGAAAAAAAACCGCCCCCCGTCTTTGCCTTTTTATCATCGCCGCCGTTCTTTTTTTATTTACCGCAAACGCCTTTACCGACGACAAAGAACCTGTAAACGTCTCCGAGCCGGTCTTCCGCGAATCTCCTGTGGCGATAGAACAGCAGGGCGACGTCAGCATCGCCGAGCCGCCGTTGAGAAAACAGACATTCATACCGGATTCGCCGCAATTTGGCCTTCCCGACATTCCGAACATCTATTCTTCCGTCGTGCCCGTCGAGGTCGAGCGACGGCTGGATTTCGACTGGCGCGCCGGCAATTACTATTCGAACTCATCCGCCTTAACGTACTTGGGCTCCACCGGCGCCGCGCGTTTGGACATCTCGGTCGCGGCGCTATCATCCCGCGGCCAGGCCGCCGACGGCAGATTATCGCGCCGCGCGCAGAGTTTCCGCGCCGCCTACGCCGACCGCTCATCGTCGCGATTTTCGTTGGACATTGACGCGGACGTTTCCGGAAAATCCGTCTGGACTTTGGAGAGGACTTTCGCCGCTTTCGGCGGCGCCGTAAAATATCATCCCGCCGACGGAGCGATATTGTCGGCGCGCGCTTCGTCCCAGAACATCGCGTCGCGACCTTCCGCGTCGGATATTCCGACGGAGGCTACGTACGGCGATTTAGCCGCCGAAGCGCGTTTCATGCCCGACGCCGACACTGATATTTACGTCGGCGGCACGTTCTTTGACGGCAATGCTCTTGCCTCAAAAGATTTTTCGACGGCGGCGGCGGGTATTGACCGGGTTGTTTTCGATAAGGCATTGTTGTCGGCGGAAGCCGGAAACGAGGGCGGCCGGCCGCATTCCGCGCTCTCGGCCACGCTCATTGTGGCCGACGGCTACAGAGTCTTTGTTTCCCGCCGCAGCGGATATCAAATCATAAAACCCGCCGATGTGTTTCCCGACGGTCTTTTCGTTTCCGCGCCTTCCGGGTTTTCGTGGGCATATCCGGAGCTCGTCGCGTTTTCTTTCGGGGCAGAATGCGCCGGCCGTTCCCGTACATCCGCCCGCGCCCGATACACTCTGCGGGAAATTAAAAATCACTTCTATCTGGCGGCCTCGTCCTCGTCGGCAAAACTCGAGCCGGCATATCTTGGCCGCGTTGACGTTCCGGTCGTTTCCGCCGAGATAAAACAGCGTCTCGGCGATTTTGAATTGGATATCGGATTTTTATACAATACCGGCGAGCCGGCCTCTGGTTTTCCGAAGATAAAAACTTCATCAAGACTCGGTTACGCGACGAAAAACATTTCATCCGGACTGACTCATACCGTCGAGACGGACAGGTTTTTCGGCGTTTCGGCCGGCTCGAAAGCCGCCGACATTTTTCTGGCCGCCGCGGACGCCGAAATCAGACTTGCCCCCGGTCTTTCCGCGCTTGCCTCGATTCGCAATATATTTTCGACGTCCGTCGAAATCCAGCCGGGATTCATCTCGGATAAACCCGAATATCTTTTGGGCGTCAGGGCGTCGTTTTAGAGGAGAATAAATGTTCGATTACATATTTAAGGGCGGTTTCATGATGGTGCCGCTGATCGCATCCTCGGTGATAGCGCTGGCCATAATCATAGACCGCCTGATATTTTTCCACCGTATTTCCGACGATGAGCGGCTTTTGATGGCGCAATTGACAAAAGAAATAAAAAATGGAAACTATGACGGCGCGATAAGCGTTTGTTCCCGTCACCCGAGCCCCGTGGCCAACATTTTGGCCGCCGCCATCCGCAAATTTGCGCACAGCCGCCAGGACATTGAAAGCGCCATCGAAAAAGAGGCCGTAAACGAGATACCAAAAGTGGAAAGATACATCCCGGGGCTCGCTGTGATAGCGTCGGTGTCTACGCTTATGGGTTTCACCGGAACCGTCACGGGAATGATACGCGCTTTCGGCGATATAGCGTCGCGCGGCGTCTCTTCGCCGGCAGTCGTCGCAAGCGGTATTTCCGAGGCGCTCATCACCACGGCGACCGGACTTATAATAGCGATTCCGACGATGCTTTTTTATCATTATTTCACATACAGAGTTTCCCGGTTGACGCTTGAAGTCGAAAAATGCACGAACGAACTTTTGGAAATTAAACCAAAATAAGAATGGATTCGCGCGTTCTGCCGCCGCTTCCGGCGGCTACGGGCGGAACGAACAGGAGACAAGATGACGGACAAAAATGAAAAAATGTTTCTGACGGACGCGCAGTTGAAAAACGAGTTTGCCAAGTGCGAGTTCTGTGAAGAGAAGACCTGTAAAACCGCCTGCCCCGCTGATTGTTCGGCGGCCGATTTCATAATGGCTGCGCATGTTTTTGGCGACTCCGACATAAAGCGTTCCGCAGCTCAAATCATGAAAAATAATCCGCTCGGCGGCGTCTGCGGAATGGTCTGCCCCGACAGATTCTGCATGGACGCATGCGTCCATAAAAAATTCGACTCCGCCGTCAACATTCCCGCCGTTCAGGCGACGCTCGTCAAAAAAGCAAGAGACCTCGGCGGCATATCCGGCTTTGCCAAACCGGCCCCCAACGGTAAAAAAATCGCCGTCGTCGGATCGGGGCCCGCGGGGCTCGGCGCGGCCGCCGTCCTCGCCTCGCTCGGATATAAAGTTGATATCTTCGAAAAAGAAAAACTCGCGGGCGGTATGTGCAATCTTATACCCGAATACCGTCTTGAGCGCGAGATGCTCAAAGAAGACATGAAATTTCTTGCCTCGCTCGGAGACATCGAGATAAAATTAAACTCGCCGGTGGAAAATCCCGAATCCCTTTTGGCGAAGGGCTACGCCGCCGTTGTGGCGGCGACGGGTCTGACCGAGCCGCTGAAAATGGGCATAGAAAACGAGAACCTTGCCGTCGCCGGACTCGACTATCTCAAAGATTCGAAAAAATACAAACTTTCCGGCAAAGTCGCGGTAATCGGAGGGGGCGCCACCGCCGCCGACTGCGCGATGACCGCCAAATTAAACGGCGCGGCCGCCGTCGAGATGTTCGCTCTTGAAAAAATTGGCGAGATGCCTCTTACTCCGAGGGAAATGGGCGAACTTTTGGAAAACGGCATAGAAATATCCGGAAGGACGAAAGTCGTTTCCATCGCGGGAAAAGACGGCAAGGTCGCAGGTCTTAAAACCGTGAAAGTATCGCTTCCCCCGGGCAAAAAATTCGGCCTGCGCGACCTGTCGGACGTCGCCGGAACCGAGCAGACCCGCTCGGACGTCTCGTCGGTAATCATAGCCATAGGCGCCCGCGCCAAAAAGGAAAGGTCGTCGAACCCCGCCGTCGTCTACGCGGGCGACTGCATCGAAGGGCCCACCACCGTCGTCGAAGCCGTCGCCGCCGGCAAAAACGCCGCGCTGGAAGTCGCCGCCATCGTCGGCGGCAAAAAGAAGCCGTCCGTCGAGAAGAATGTTAAGAGCGACGCCGTCCTCGCCGGATACGTTCACGCGCCCGTATCTCTTGAGACGGACTTCTTCGGCAGAAAAATCTCCACCCCGTTTCTCTTGTCCGCCGCGCCTCCCTCCGACGGATACGACCAGATGAAAAAGGCCTACGAGGCCGGCTGGTCGGGCGGCATAATGAAGACCGCCTTCGACAACGTTGCGATACATATTCCGGGCGAATATATGTTTGCCTTCAATGAAACGACCTACGCCAACTGCGACAACGTTTCCGGACATCCTATGGACAGGGTGTGCAAGGAAATTCAAAAACTCGTCAAAGAATATCCCGACCGTCTGACGATGGCCTCCACCGGCGGCCCCGTTACGGGTAATGACGCGACGGATAAAAAGGGCTGGCAGGCAAACACCAAAAAACTCGAATCGTCGGGAGTAATGGGAATAGAGTATTCGCTTTCCTGCCCTCAGGGAGGCGACGGCACCGAGGGCGATATCGTCTCCCAGAACGCGGCGCTGACGGCGAAAATAATTGATTGGATAATGGAAGTCGGCGACCCCGAAATTCCAAAACTCTTCAAATTAACGGCGGCCGTTACTTCAATCGTTCCGATAGCAAACGCCATCAAAAAGGTCTTTGCCAAGTACCCGAACAAAAAAGCGGGCATCACGCTGGCCAACACTTTCCCGACGATGGCCTTCCGCGCCGGCTCAAAGAAAGAATGGGAAGAGGGCATCGTCGTCGGAATGAGCGGCGAAGGCGTTACGCCTATAAGTTATCTTACGCTTGCGAACGTCTCGTCTCTGGGTGTTGCCGTCTCCGGCAATGGCGGCCCGATGGACTACAAAGCCGCGATGAACTTCCTCGCCCTCGGCGTAAAGACGGTGCAGTTCTGCACGATAGCGACAAAGCACGGCTATGGGGTTTTCGACGAGCTTGTCAGCGGCACGAGCCATCTGATGAAGGAGCGCGGAATTAAGTCCATAAAAGAACTTATCGGCATCGCGCTGCCCAAACCCATCACCGGATTTATGGAACTCACGCCGGTCAAAAAAATCTCGGCTTGCGACACGGATGTCTGCCTCATTTGCGGCAACTGCTCGCGCTGCCCCTATCAGGCGATAACTCTCGACGAAAAAAGACACCCCGTGACCGACGCGGCGAAATGTATCGGTTGCAGCATCTGCGTCCAGAAATGTTTCTCGGGAGCGCTTTCAATGCGCGACAGAACGGCCGAGGAAACAGCCGCGTTGAAAGAGGACTGAATAAATTTTGTAGCGGCGGGATTGCTATCCCGCCTGCCGGCAGGCAAAATAACAATGAAAAAAGGCTTCAGCGACGACCTCAACAGAATGATGATTATGTTCTACAAATTCAGGAGAGACGATGACAACAAAAACATGCTATCTTAAAATGCTTGAAAACAGGTGCTTCCTGTACAGGCCTGGACACGCCATCTGCAAGGCAATTGAGGCATACCCGCTGTCGCAGATAAAACTTGCCAGGCCTGTCCTTGATATAGGCTGCGGCGACGGCTGGACCGTATCCTGCTGGTACAAAGATAAAATAGACATGGGAATAGACCTGCACGAAGCGAATCCGGAACTGGCAATAAAAACAGGTTTCTACGAAGACGCAAGGGTTGAGGACGCCACCGTGCTCAATTTCCCCGACGGTTCCTTCAACTCAATATTGAGCATCTGCGCAATAGAACATATCCCCGACCTTGAAAAAGTGCTGAAAAGAGTCCATGCTTTACTCAGGAATAACGGGGTTTTTGTTTTCACCGTACCCAACAAGAATCTCGGAGACATGCTTTTTACGACTGTCGTACTTAAAAAACTGAAACTAAACAGGCTCGCGGAAAAATACGCCGGTTCAAAAAACAGGAGGAGCCAGCATTTCCACATGTATAACGGCGAAGAATGGAAAAATATACTCCTGAAAGCGGGGCTGGCGACGGAAAGATGTTCCAAAATATTTCCCAGAAGAGGGGTAATATTGTGGAGTTTTCTGAATTCGGTATTATTCAAGACGATATTCCTGCCTTTCAGGATAGTCAGGGGACTAAAAATCAGACTTGTGGACAATTTCTTAAGGAGCATCTACAGTAAAGTATTCGCGCCATTCGTGGAAAAAACCGCATTGAACCAGGATTCCCTGCAGGGCGGGTACCTGCTTATAATTGCCAGAAAAAAGTCATGATTTATACAATGCTTTACAATTTTGCAGCAACCGCTCTGGGGGGCGTTAGGGGACGGTGTTTAATTTGTTGAATTATATTGTAGAAACTGTGCCAGGCTTGAAATTTTCTATCTTTACGGCATCATTCCCGAGTAATCGGGAATCCAGTATTTCCCGGCATAGAAAATATCGGGACGGTTCTGACATCTAAACAGGAAAAAGGGACGCTTTTATTTTTCAAGGGTAAATATTTAGAAGAGAATAGATAATTTCGGCGCTTTCTGCCGCGTATATGCCCAATATAACAACCAACGATTACAAAAAGTTTCTCGGAAATCTGAAGACGGAAATTCTTTCCGCCAGACGGAATGCCTACAGATCCGTAAATAAACAGTTGGTGGAATTATATCTGCGCATAGGCAGGGGTATTTACGAGAAAACGGAAATATCCGAATGGGGCCAGGGTGTTGTTGAAAAGCTCTCCGCCGATTTGCGAAAAGAGTTCCCGGACATGAAAGGATTTTCCGTGCAAAATTTGTGGAGGATGAAGCAGTTTTACGAAACTTACAGGCAGCACGAAAAACTCTCGCCACTGGTGAGAGAATTGACATGGTCACATAACTTGGTTATACTGCATGCCACGGATTCAGTCGAAGAAAAAGAATTTT
>JASEHK010000051.1 GCA_030018875.1 Endomicrobiia bacterium
TTTTTCTCGCGGGCGTTTCATACGCGGTAATTGCGAAGGAAAATTGACTTGCGTATCGTGTTCCTCACCACGGGTTCAAATGCCATCGGTTTGTGTTTGATGCCAGAAAGACGTATGCGCCTTGTTTGTAAATAGGTCTTATCCTTCCTTTAATCCCCGACGGAAGAATATCGAATTCGTTTTTCTTCATCAATATAAATTTTTTCTTTCCTTCTGACAACTCACGTCTCAATTCTTCGAGACTTTTGAGTTCGGTCGCGCCCCTGTCGGCGTACCACGGAAGCAGCGCCGTCATATCCAGATAAAACAATCCGTAGGTCAGCACGCGTTGGTTTTCCGGCACTGTTCGCGCGATAACGGGTCCCAGCGACAAGAACTCAGGGTTTCTTTTTTTGTCGAACTCTAAAGGCGTCAGATACGCCGCTCCGACCAGAAGCGCAGCGAGAGCTGCCGCGCCGAAAACGGTCCGCCTCTTTGCTATCTCGGAGAGTTTTCCGTCGAGAAAGTATCCGGCGAGCACGCAGCAGGACGGCCACATCGGGAGCAGATAATAGTCGTCCTTGAAGCCCGCCATCGTGAAGCCTACCCATACCACGGCCGACCATAAAATCAATATCAGACCCTCGTTTCTTTTTTCTTTTAGCGCTCGCGCGGCGCCGAAAATTCCAACCACGCTCCATGGCATGTAATATGTGAAGAATGCGCCAAAAAAGTAGAAGTATGACGCGAACTTTTGCCAGCCGTAAAGACGGCGGGTAGCGGCCATCGGGGAGGCGAGCATTTCGGCCGGTCTTCCCGACAGAGACCACCATATCTGTTCGAGGACGTACTTGCGCCAAAACGTGTCACCCTTATATATGAATTGGGGAATTATCCACGCCGCGGGTATGGCGACGCTCAGAACGATGCCCGATAAAAACCATTTATTGACGAAGACATCCCATTTTTTCGTAACGGCCAGATAAATGAAAATAGCTCCGTAAACCGCGCCCGCCGGCGGACCTTTGCTCAGGAAGGAGAGTCCCGTCGCTATGCCCGCGAGCGCGTAAAATCTCGAATCTTTTTTTTGAGCGAGAATGAAAAAAAGAAACGCCGCCGCCATAAAAAAAACCAGCGTGCTTTCCAACTCGCATTTTCTGGAGTGCTTGAAGAAGTACGGTGTGAGCGACATCAGCATCGAAGAAACGAAGCCCGCGTTTTCCGAGAATAAAATCCGGCCCAGCAGGTAAGTCAGAATTATGGCCGCGAAACCGAAAAACGATGACACGTATTTTGCCGCGGCGTCCGTGGTTCCAAAGACTTTGAAGGTCGCGGCCTGTAGCCAGAAGAACAGCGGAGGGTGCTGGTAGAAATCCGCGTAAGCCTCGGAGTGCGGCCAGTGCAGCGTGAGCCAGTCGCCGGTGCGGTTAATTTCCCGCGATATGGACGCGTGCGCGGCGGATCCCAGTGGCTGGAGGTCCGCATTGCCGAGCTTGGCGAACATTCCGACAAAAGCAAAGATCCCGACGATGAACATCTTCGCCGAGGGCCTCAGAAGGAAATCTTTAACATTCATTATTTTTACCCTTTTGAAGCATTTTACTAAAATTGCCGCGGCCAAAAAAATTATGTATAATTTCCAAGTATGAAGTCCGGAAAAATAAAGACCGATTGCCGTTTCTTTCCTCTCGACAGGCCGTGCTCCCGTCACAAAAAACGCGGTGTAAAGTGCCGCAGTTGTTTTTTTTACGAAAATGTTCCGTCCGTCGCCGGCCGCGCGAAGAAAATACTGCTGATAAAACTGGGCGCGATGGGCGATGTATTAAGGACAACTTTTTTGCTCAAAGGGCTTAAGGAAAAATATCCGGCGTCGAGGATTACCTGGCTCGTTGGCGCGCGCTCGGCGGATATTCTGCGGGGGAACAATCTCATATCGGAAATCATCGTCGCCGACGAGCGCGCGGTGGCGCGCCTCGCTTCCGAGCGGTTCGCCGTCGCGATAAATCTCGACCTCGCGCCCGAATCTCTGGCTTTCGCGACTCTCGTTCAGGCCGACGCGAAGATCGGTTTTTGGCTTGACGGCCGTCGCAATGTCGTGTGCTCCGGCTCTTATGCGTCGAAGTGGCTCGATATGAGCGCTTTCGACGACGTCAAAAGGAAAAATCGAAAAACCTATCAGTGGTGGATGTCGAAGATAACACGGCTCCCCCGCGCCGATTATGAGATAAAGGTTCCGCTTTTGAAGGACTCCGTCGCCAAGGCGTCGGCTTTTAAGCGGAAATACGGCCTTGCCGATAAAAAGGTTGTCGGAATAAATCCCGGCGCCGGCGGCCGCTGGCGGTTGAAGCGCTGGACGGTCGCGGGATACATTGCGCTTGCCGAAATGCTTCTCGATAACGGCTGCGCCGTCGTGCTTTACGGCGGTCCCGACGAGGCCGGGCTCATCGCGAAAATCAAACGCGCCGCGCCGCGCTCCGTCTTGTCCGGCACGAGCAACAGTGTTCCCGATTTTTTCGCGCTGCTGTCTCTTTGCGACGTTCTCGTAACGGGCGACACGCTCGCCATGCACGCGGCTTTGGGCCTCGGCAAGAAAGTCGTGGCTCTGTTCGGCCCGACATCATCGTCGGAAATAGAAACTTACGGCCGCGGAAAAAAAATCACGGCGACGTTGAAGTGCGTTTGCTGCTACCTCGCCGAATGCCGCAAAAAACCGAATTGCATGGAAATGATAAAGCCGCGCGAAGTCTTCGACGCGGTAACCGCAATGTCCGGCCACATGAGTCGGCGGGAAAAGAAAATAAAATGAAAACGGTCGTTATGATACCGACCTACAACGAGCGCGAAAATATCGCCGCGCTTGTGAACGGCCTGCTTAAAGTTCCCGCGGTCTCGGATATACTCGTCGTTGACGACGATTCGCCGGACGGCACTTGGCGCGTCGTCGAGGAAATCGCCTCGAAAGAACCGCGCGTGCGCATTATCAGACGTCTTGAAAAACGGGGCCGCGGCTGGGCCGGCGCCGACGGATTCAGAGCGGCTTTGGACATGGGCGCCGAGCGCGTCGTGGAAATGGACGGCGACGGCTCGCATTCTCCGGAGTTCGTCGGCCATCTTGCGTCCGCGCTCGACGATGCCGATGTCGCGATAGGCTCTCGCTACGTCTCCGGCGGACGCGACATAGAGCGCACGATTTTAAGAAAGGCCGTCAGCGCCTTCGCCAGACGGTATCTCGCGGCCGTTTTGGGGCTGTCCGTGTCGGATCCGACTTCGGGCTTCAGGGCGTTTCGCCGCGATGCGCTCGAAAAAATCGTCGGATATTTAAAGGCTGACGACCCTTTCATAGTCACGGAAGTTCTCTATTACGCGAAAAAATATTCTATGAGAATCAAAGATGTTCCCATATCTTTTCTCGACCGCCTTGGCGGCAAATCGAAACTTAAACCCTCAACTCTGGCGAAATATCTCATCAAAGTCTGGAAGCTTAAACTCGCGGGCATTTGACCGCGCCGCTCGCGCCCCTCGTCGGACATTATGAAAAACTCTCCGGTAGTTTTTTTCGACGCCACGCCCTCGTGGTCGGGCGGAGCCAACAGGATACTCTTTCTCGCCCGCGAAATTCGCAAGTCCGGCGGGCGTCCTTTCGTAGTCTGTCTTCCCGACGGACGGCTCGGCGAACTTGCCGATGGCGAAGGCATAGAGACCTTCAAAATTAAACCGCTTTTCGATATTGACCCGCTGGCGCTCGCGCGACTTTTTTTTTATCTGCGTAAAATAAAAGCGGCCGTAATAGATCTGAACTCACCCGGGTTTTACTGGCTCGGCCTCATTGCGGGTAAGCTCTCCGGCGCAAAAGTCATTCTTACCAGAAACGTTCCTTACAGAAAAACAGGTTTAAAAAAACTCATCAACAAATATCTGCTTTACCGTCGGTGCGACAGGGTGATATCTCTTTCGGCGGCCGTCAAGAAAGATCTTGATGACGACTACGGACTCGACCGCGTGGAGCTGATATACGACGGAATTTTCGGCGGGATGGAGCCGCCTTCCCGCGAGGCCGCGCTCGCGGCCAGAAAGACTTTCGGGTTCGGCGCCGACGACATAGTATTCGGACTCGTCGGACGCCTCGAGAAAAACAAGGGACAGCATATCGCCATTGAGGCCTTCGCGCTGATGGCCGGAGCCGTTGACCGCGCGCGCCTGCTCGTGGCCGGCGGTGGCTCGGGGCACTACGTAAAATATCTGCGCGATATCGTCCGGCGCAAAGGTCTGGACGGAAAAGTCGCTCTGGCCGGTTATGTCGGCGACGTTTCGACGATTTACGCCGCGATGGACATTCTCGTTCATCCGTCTTTCTACGATAACATTCCGATAAGCATACTCGAAGCGTTCGGCGCGTCGCGGCCGGTAATAGCGTCGAGAGTCGGCGGGATACCGGAGGCCGTGGAGGATGGCGTAAACGGCATGCTTTTTTCGCCCGGCGACGCCGGAGATCTCGCCGACAAGATGGTTAAGATGGCCGCTTCGGATTACGCCTCCGTCGGGCGCGCGGCGGCGCGATTGGCAGCGGAGAGATTTTCGGCCGATAAGATGAAGTCGCGCTACATGGAGATTATCGGAGAGATGGTCGGAGAAAAAGAGTGATTTACGTGGTGCTTCCCGCCTACAACGAGGAAAAAAACCTGCCGCCGCTTTTGGAAGGTCTCTACAAGTCTCTGGCCGGTTCTGATTACAAGGTCATAGTCATCAACGACGGCTCCTCCGACGCTACGCGGGATGTCCTCGCCCGCGCGTCTTCCGTCATCCCGCTTGAAGTCATAGCGCACGAAAAAAACAAAGGCCTCGGCGCGGCAATAAAGTCGGGGATAAATTATCTGGCGCGCCATATCGCCGCCGGCGACGTCGTCGTCACGATGGACGCGGACAACACGCATCCGCCGTCGTTGATACCGGTGATGGCCGCCAAGATTTCCGCCGGAGTGGGCATCGTCATAGCGTCCCGTTTTTGTCGCGGCGCCGTTACACGCGGAGTGCCTTTTTATAGAAATATCTTGAGCCGCGCCGCCGCGCTTGTCTTCGGGTTAGCGTTCGGTATAAAAGGCGTGAGAGATTACAGCAGCGGATACAGAGCCATATCCGGCGAGGTTCTCAAAGATTATTTAGATTCGTCCCGCGTCCCGCTCGTTACCTCGACGGGTTTTTCGGCCGGCACGGAAATGCTCATAAAACTTGCGAGGTCGTCGGCCGTCCTCATCGCCGAAACGCCCCTTGATTTGAGATACGATTTGAAAAAGGGCGCGTCCAAAATGAAGGTGTTTTCCGCCGCGCTCGAATATATCAAACTTTTGGGGACATCCCGCAAATGAAAATCTTGGCTCCTCAATTTCTGGCCGCGCTGGCGTTGCTTGCAGTTCTGCTCGTCGTCGCGCGGGCGCGCTATTCCGGCAGGATGTTCATCCTTTGTTATCACAAAGTCGCGCCGTTCAGCCGGGGAGGATTGAAAAGCCTGTTCGTGCGGCCCGGGTATTTCGACGGCCAGATGGATTATCTTAAAATGAGGGGATACAGGACGGTGAAACTCTCGGAGATTGCGCGGATGCTTGCCTCCGACGAAAAACTTCCGAGGAAGATATTCGTTATAACTTTCGACGACGGTTACCGCGACAACTACACGGCGGCATATCCCATTTTGAAGAAACACGGCTTCACGGCCACTGTATTTCTTACCGCCTCGGCCGTGGGAAAGAAAGTCGCCTATCCCGGCGAGCCGGCCGAAGAGCATCTTTCGCCGGAGGAAATAAGGGCTATGTCAGATATAATTGATTTCGGGGCGCATACAATAAACCACGTGCGCCTCGCCGACGTTTCCGACGATGATGTTATATCCGAAGTCGCCGGTTCGAAAAAATCTCTGGAAGTCTCGGCGGGCGTGAAGGCGGAAACTTTTTGTTATCCTTTCGGTTCTTTCGACGAGCGCTCCGTCGGCGCGGCGCGAAAAAACTACATCGCGGCCTGCGCTACTATACCCGGTCTCGTGGCGGAAGGCGCCGACCCGCATCTTCTGCCGAGGGTGGAGTTCAAGGATTTGTTTACGATGAGTTTCAGGGATTTCTTCAAGGCCTTCGAGTTTTACGTGAAGATAACTCTCGGCGCGTAATGCATCGCGCGTATTGAGCGGCGAGTTGGATTTACGGGCGGCGAGATATTAGATGTTTGCGCGAGTTATTCGCGGATGGAGTTTAAGGTTTCCGTCAAAGTATAACGAGGTTTCCAGCCGGTTTGTTTCCTTAACGCAACGGACGAACCGCGAATGTCCTTGACGTCGTTGGCGCGCAGGCGGGAAGGCTCGCGCGCTATTTTTATTTTTACCCGTGATGAGGCGCAGAGAATCTTTATTATCCGCTCAAGCGACACGGATTTCCCTGATGCCACGTTGTAAATCCCGCCGCTTTTTCCTTTCAAAACTATACGGCACAAGGCATCGGCGACGTCCCGCACATCTACGAAGTCGCGCTTTGCGGCTATATCTCCGACGCGAAGCACTCTCTCTTCGCACTCTCCCGATTCTATGCGCGACACCTGTGCCGCGAAAGAACCCACCGAGAGATGTTCCGACATTTTCGGACCCAGAACATTGAACATTCTGGTGATTATAACTTCGAGTCCGCGCGCCGCAAAGTATTTCGCCGCCGCGCTCTGCCAAGACTTTACGATACCATAAGGGCTGACGGGTTTGAGAGGTAATTTTTCCGTGGCCGGCAATTGCGAGGACTTCAGCGCCCCGTATTCCGCGGCCGAGCCGATAAGTATGACTCTGGGCGACTTGCCTTTCAGCGAGGCCGCCGCTTCCATCACCGACACCGCCGTCATAAGATTTGCCTTTACGAGAACATCCCACGGCAGTAATGTCGCCGAACCCGTGCCGGCCAGATTTATTATTACATCCGGACGCGCGCGCGACACAAGCGCGTCCACGGCTTTTGAATCGGAGATATCGCATTTTACAAAACGGATTTTTTTCGTCGGCATTATCGCCGCCGCGCGTGGGAGCGGCAGTATCAAGTCGGCGGCCGTTATTGCGGAGCCCTTGAAAAAATCTTTCGCCGCGTTTATGAAATGCCCGCCCATATAGCCGGATGCGCCGGTAACGAGTATTTTTTTTATTTTCCGCATTTTTGAAGATTTGTCATTGCGAACCCCGATTTATCGGGGTGAAGCAATCTTAATTTTCGATAAAGACATACGCGGGATTGCTTCGTCATCCCCGCCTGCGGCGGGGCTTCCTCGCAATGACATGCTTTGAATTGCGCACAAAACTACGATTATTTATTCAGTTTTTTTGAGTCAGCCAGTTCCGTGGCTTTCTGATAATCTTCGTGCCGTCCGATGTCGAGCCAAAAGCCCTTGTGCGGAACGCACGCCACGCGCAAGCCCTTCTTTTTGAGACGCAAAAGCAGGTCGGGCATTCCGAGCGCTTCGCCGCGCGCGATATGAGATACCGCGCCGCGTTTCAGGGCGTATATGCCTGTGCTGACGAAGAAATTTCTCGAGGGTTTTTCCGAGTAAGACGCCAGAAGCCAGTTCTCGTCGGGCTCGACAATGCCGTATTCTATAACGGCTTTTCTTTTCGTAACGCACACCGACGCCGCGGCTCCGGATTTTTCGTGGCGCATGAGGAAAGCGCCGAAATCCAAGTCCGCGAGAATGTCGCCGTTCATCACCAGAAAGTTCGCGTCCGTTTTACCGACGAGATTGAGCGCCCCGGCCGTGTTCAGCGGCTTCGTCTCGTTGACGTAGCGGATTTTCACGCCCCACTTTCCGCCGTCGCCGAAGTAAGCCCGTATGAGTCCGGCGAGGTATCCCGTCGAAATCACGATATCGCCAAACCCGCATTTTTTCAAGGAACGGATTATTATTTCAAGCACGGGCACGTTGCCCACCGGCATCAGGGGCTTGGGTATCACCGTCGTGTAGGGTCTCAGGCGCGAGCCTTTTCCGCCCGCGAGTATTATCGCTTGCATGGTTTTATAAGTTGTAAATTTCGGGTTTGTAATCCGCGATGTGAGCGCGTATGTAATCTATCGTTTCGCGTAGGCCTTCTTCGAGACTTCTCGTCGGCTTCCAACATAGAGTTCTCCGGGCCTTGCCGGCGTCGGCGATAAGAACCATCACCTCGCTTTTCGGAGGTCTTACGCGTATTTTTTCTTTTGTTATTTTTGGTCTGACTCCGACGATCTTCGATATTATTTTGACGAGTTCTCCGACGCTGACGCCCCTGCCCGTGCCGAGGTTAATTACCTCTCCGGGCTCTCCCGACTCCGCCGCTTTTATGAATCCCTCGACGGTGTCCTTGATATAGGTGAAGTCCCTTACGGGCTCAAGAGAACCCGCCCGCACGACTTGCCGCGAAATCATTTGGGATATTATATCCAAATCGCATATTCAGGCCCAGGTTGTAATAGGTATTGGCATTTCCTAAGCCCATGCCGTTGTTAAAAATGCCGTCAAT